>CAYZFW010000291.1:0-4512 GCA_964477615.1 uncultured Phycisphaeraceae bacterium
TGCCCGGCCCGCGCGGCTACGGAGACGCCGCATGAACATGCCCGTGCTCTCCAATCTGCTCGCAGCTTCGGTCCCACTGGCCCCGATCTCCACCGTCACGCTGTACCACTACCTCGTGGTCTCGGCCGTGCTGTTCGCCCTGGGCCTCATCGGCTTCCTTACGCGGCGCAACCTCATCATCATGTTCCTGTGCACGGAACTCATGTTCCAGGCCGCGGGCATCGCGCTCATCGCCTTCGGCCGCTACCACCTGAATCAGTCCGGCGATGTCTTCGTGATCTTCGTCCTCACCATCGCCGCCGCGGAAGCGGCTCTGGCCTTGGCCCTTGTCGTCCTCCTCTTCCGCCGCCGCGAGACGCTCGACGCCTCGAGTTGGGCGGAACTCCGGGGCTAAGCACCCGGGACCGGGGATCAGGCGTCAGGAAAGCACAGAGAGCACACCGCACCGTTTCGGAACGCAGCAAAGCAGCAACTCGGACAACCCGCCGAACCCTGAACCCCGACACCCGAACCCTTGCTCCCCACCACGCTCATCTTGGCCGCTGATGCCGCAACCCACGCGGCAACCCCCGCGGCAACCCTCACCCCCGCCGCCACCGGCGCATGGTGGATCTCCCTCATCCCCGGCCTCCCCCTGCTGGCCTGCATCCTCTGCGGCCTCACGCTGGCCCTCAAGGTCAAGTCGAAGGCCCCCGCCTTCCTCACCTTCTTCATGCTCGTCGGAGCCTTCGCCCTCACCTTCCTGGGCTTCTCCAACTGGAACTCGGGCGGCCAGCCGCTCACGCTGGTCCACGTCCTCGACTGGGTCCACGTCAACTGGGGCATCCCCCCCAGCGAACATCTGCTGAAGTTCAACTTCGCCTTCCACATGGACGGCCTGTCGTGGCTGTGGATGCTCTTCGTCACCGGCCTCGCCAGCGCCATCTGCCTTTACGCCAGCGAGTACATGGAGCACGACGTCGGCAAGGGCTACGGCCGCTTCTTCGCCGCGTTCGCCCTCTTCGTCTTCTCGATGTCGTGCCTGGTCATGGGCGACAACCTCGTCCTGCTCTACCTGGGCTGGGAAGGCGTCGGCCTGTGCTCGTACATGCTGATCGGCTACTTCTATCAAAAGCCCTCCGCCGTCGCGGCGGCCAAGAAGGCCTTCATCGTCAACCGCATCGGTGACCTCGGCCTCGCGCTGGGCATCTTCCTGGTCTACGTGACCTACGGCACCGTCGAGTACAAGCCGCTGTTTGACATGGTCGCCGCGGGCGTCGACGGGCAGGGCCTCGCCACCGCCGGCACCTGGCAGTCGTGGGCCATCCCCTGCCTGCTCATGGTCGGGGCCTTCGGCAAGTCGGCCCAGTTCCCGCTCTACGTCTGGCTTCCCGACGCGATGGAAGGCCCGACCCCCGTCTCGGCCCTCATCCACGCGGCGACCATGGTCACCGCGGGCGTGTACCTCATCGCCCGCATGTTCCCGCTGTTCCTCGCCGACCAGTCGCACACGGCCCTGACGGTCGTCGCCTGGACCGGCGGGATCACCGCGTTCCTGGCCGCCACCATCGGCATGGCCCAGTTCGATATCAAGCGGATCATGGCCTACTCGACGGTGTCGCAGCTGGGCTACATGTTCGCCGGCCTGGGCGTGCTCACGAGCACCGGCGCGGCGTTCCACGTCTTCACCCACGCCTTCTTCAAGGCCACGCTGTTCCTCTCCTGCGGTGCGGTCATGCACGGCTTCGCGGGGCAGCTTGACCTCCGCAAACTCAGCGGCGTGGGCAAGATGCCCGGCTGGAAGGTCGTCACCTTCGCCATGCTGATCGGCTGCCTGAACCTCGCCGGCGTGCCGTTCACCGCGGGCTATTTCAGCAAGGACATGATCCTCGCCGAGGCCTTCACCACCCCCGGCTATCAGTACCTCGGCTGGCTGCTGCTGCTCACGGCGGGCCTCACCGCGTACTACACCTTCCGCGTCTTCTTCCGCGTGTTCATGGGCCCGGCGCACTACGAGCCCGGCGATGAGGTCCATTCCGGGGGGGGCCACGATGACGACCACGGGCACGGCGATCACGCCCACGATCACAAGTCCGACCACAAGTCCGATCACAAGCACGACCACGGCCACGACGCTCACGCGGGCGAGTTCCACCCCCACCCGCCCAAGTGGGCCATCAACCTTGTCCTCGCCACGCTCGCCATCGCGTCGATCGCCGCCGCCGGCGCGTACTTCGTGAACAAGGAACATCACGGCTGGGTGGGCTCGATGCTCCATGCCTCCAGCGCGGCGTACTCCGGCGGACACGCCGAAGCCCACGCGGGTGCCGACCACGCCGCGGCCCACGCGGGTTCGGCCGGTGGCTTCCTCGGCTACGACCCCCACAAGGTCATGTACTACGTCTCGGGCGTCGTCGGCGCCGTCGGCATCTTCGTGGCATTCCTGCTGCATCTGGCTGGCCGCACCACCGCCGCCAACGCCAACGCCGACAAGCTCCTGCCCCTTCTGGGTCCCATCCCCAAGTGGGCCCAGAACAAGTGGTACGTCGACGAGTTCTACGACTTCCTGATCCGCACCCCGCTGCTGATCTTCTCCCACATCTTCGCCGCCATCGACAAGCTCCTCGTCGACGGTCTGGTCGACCTCTTCGGCGCCATTCCCAAGATGCTCGCCCGCGGCCTCCGCCCCAGCCAGAACGGCATCCTCCAGTCCTATGCCACCGGAATGGCCGGCGGCCTCGCCGTCATCCTGCTCGTCGTCTGGTTCCTGTCTTCAAACTAGCCGGGCTTCGTCCGACTGCCCCAGCCCCACCGCCCAAGCCCCACCGCCCACTGCCCTCCCCCCCCCTGATGCTCCTCGCCTCCCTCATCCTCCTCCCGCTCGCCGTGGCGCTGCTCATCATCGCCGCGCCCGAGCGTCTGGCGAAGCAGATCGCGGCCCTCGGCTCGCTCGCCGCGCTGGGTGTCACGCTGGTCACCCTCACGAGGTTCGACTGGTCGAACCCCGCGCTCTTCCAGTTCACCTCGTCGGTGCCGTTGGTGGATTCTCTCGGCATCAGCGCCTCACTCGGCGTTGATTCCGTCGCCCTCTGGCTCATCGCCCTGACGGGCTTCCTCGGGCCGCTGTGCGTCTACGGCTCGTTCACCGCCATCGACAGCCGCCGACGCACGTTCTACGCCTCGCTCATGGCCCTGCAGGGCGTGATGGTGGGCGTGTTCGCCGCGCGTGACCTGCTGCTGTTCTACATCTGCTTCGAGTTCACGCTCCTGCCGATGTACATCCTGATCAACCTCTTCGGCAGCACCAACCGCCACGCCGCGGCCGTCAAGTTCTTCCTCTACACCTTTACCGGCTCGATCATCACCCTCGCCGCGCTGGTGTGGGTGGCCTCGAAGTGGGCGCTCGCGCACAACGGGCAGTGGTCGTTCGATATCTCGAACCTCCAGGCCTTCGCCGCCGCCTCGCTCTCGCCCACCGAACAGGCCTGGGTGCTGCTGGCGATGATGTGCGGCTTCGCCGTCAAGGTGCCGCTCTTCCCCGTCCACACGTGGCTGCCCCTGGCCCACACGGAAGCCCCCACGGCGGGCAGCGTCGTCCTCGCCGGCGTGCTGCTGAAACTCGGCACCTACGCCATGTTCCGCTTCGTCCTGCCCTTCACGCCCGACGCCGTCGTGCAGTACGCCCCCGTCATCGGCGTGCTTTCCGTGATCGGCATCCTCTACGGCGGGCTCATCTGCTGGGTGCAGCGCGACGTCAAGAAACTCGTCGCCTACTCCTCCGTCGCACACCTGGGGTTCTGCGTCCTGGGGCTCTTCTCGCTCAACACCGTCGGCGCCGCAGGCAGCATCCTCTACATGATCAACCACGGCCTCAGCACCGGGGCCCTGTTCTTCTGCATCGGCTTCATGTACGAGCGCTATCACACCCGCAGCCTGGATGAGGTGGGCGGGCTGGCGAAGAAGATGCCGGTGTGGGCCTTCTTCATGGTCTTCTTCACCATGGCCTCTGTCGGCCTCCCCGGCCTCAACGGCTTCGTCTCCGAGTTCATGTGCCTCATGGGCGCTTTCCAGAGCGGTGCCGCCGCCGACGGCGCGAGCGGCATCGGTGCCGCCCCCGGCGTCTTCGGCCCCTGGTACGCCGCCGTCGCGGGTACGGGCATGATCGTCGCCGCCATGTACCTCCTCTACATGGTCGGGCACATCGTCTTCGGCCCGCTGAAAGAGCCCGGCGGACACGGGGGGCACGGCGGACACGGGGGCCACGATGACCATCATCACCACGGCCCCCTCCCCACCGACCTCTCCTTCCGTGAGATCGCCGTCCTGACCCCGCTCGCCATCGGGTGCGTCGTTCTGGGCGTCTACCCCACGCCCATGATCCGCACGCTCGAAGCCCCCATCGTCACCACCCTGCGCCCCACCGCCATCGTGATGGAGCAGCGCGGCATGATCGCTCCGGCAAAGTCCGCATCTGACCAATCCATCGCCGCCCGCGCGACCCAGCACGCGGAGGCCAAAACATGACCAGCCTCC
>CAYZFW010000292.1:0-4499 GCA_964477615.1 uncultured Phycisphaeraceae bacterium
TAGAAGCTCGTGGAGGGAATGTCGGCGTGGTGGCCGCCGATGGCGTTGAGGACGGGTTCCTTCTCGCCGTACTGCCGGGCGAAGTCCATGCCGATCTTCGGGTGGCCGCCCTCCATCTCGTGGTCCATGGCCTTGCCGATGTCGTGCAGGAAGCCGCACCGCCGCGCGATGTCGCCCTTGAGGCCGAGCTGGTCGGCGATGATCTGGCAGAGGTACGCGACCTCGATGGAGTGCTTGAGAATGTTCTGCCCGAACGACGTGCGGAACTGCAGCCGCCCCATCGCCTCGACGATCTTGGGGTGAACGCCTTTGAGCTTCACCTCCATCACGGCGTCGCGCCCGTACTTGCCGATGCGCTCCTCCATCTCCTTCTGCACCTGGGCCACGACCTCCTCGATGCGCGAGGGGTGGATGCGCCCGTCCTCGATCAGTTTCATGATCGACTCGGCCGCGACCTGCTGGCGCACCTTGTCGAAGCACGACACCACGATCACCCCGGGCGTGTCGTCCACGATCAAATCAACGCCGGTGGCCTTCTCGATGGCACGGATGTTCCGCCCCTCGCGCCCGATGATGCGCCCCTTGATGTCGTCCGAAGGGATCGGGATCGACCGCACGGTACTCTCCGCTGCGTGCTCGGCGGCGAAGCGCTGCACCGCCATCAGCGTGATCTCGCGGGCCTTGTCCTTCGCCTCGGCGTGTGCCTTCTCGCTGATCTCGCGCACGATCACCGCGGCCTCATGGCGCGTGTCGTCCTCGATCTTCTCCAGCAGGATTCGCCGGGCCTCGTCCATCGTCATGCCCGCCACGCGGAGGAGTTCCTCCTTCTGACGCGCGATGGTCTGGTCGAGCTCCTCTTCCTTAACCTCCAGCTTGGCCTGACGCTGCTTGGCCGCCTCGATGTCGCGGTCGAGCTGCTGCTCCTTGGAGGCCAGCAACTGCTCCTTGCGGTCGATCTGGTCTTCCTTCTTGGCGATGCGCCGCTCGGTCTCGCGGATCTCGTCGCGCGCGACCTGGGCTTCTTTCTCGAACTTCTGGCGCTGTTCGAGCATTGCCTTCTGGGCGTCGACCTGGGCCTTCTCGGCCGCGGTGGCCGCCTGCTCGCGGGCGACGCGGACCACTTCCTCCGCCTGGGCCCGGGCCTTCTTCATCGATTGGCCGGTCACGATGCGGAGCAGCAGCGGGCCGAGCACGATGCCGGCGAGGAACGCCAGCCCGATGCCCATCCACCCCGTGGTGTCGAGTTCCGCCAACAGATTGCTGACTGCAAGGGTCGTCATCGGCCCGTCCTTCCGTGGTTCGTGCCAGCGGGGTTGCCCGGGGCACGGTGTTCGAAGCGAACGGCTCGGCGAGCGTGCTCGACACGGGGCGGACGGGATTCGTGCGGGCACGCGGAAGCGCGGGCACGCTCGATCCGGAATCCCATTCAATTGACGGATTCAGCCACGAAGCCCACGCGTGCGGAACACACGCGGGCCAATCCCCTGGCGTACGCCGATTCAACGCTCAGATCACGCTCGGGAAGCGCCTCCAAAGAGGCGAAGCCAACGGCGGGACATGGGCGGGCTCGAACGGCGCATCGGGGATGGGGAACTTCAGGAGCGGCCGAAGGAGGAAATCAACCAATCGGAGAACAGAATCGGGCGAGGCGGAATCGAATCTCGGACGCTCCCGGCTGGAATCGTGTCAATCTATCGCGTGGTGGGCGGTCCCCCGCGCCCGCGCGGTGCCGTGGAGGTCCGGAACCGGTCGGGTGGAATCGGTCGCCCCGTGTCTGCATGGTCGGGCGAACCGGGAAAATGAGCGGGTGCTCGTGAAGGAAGTGTAAGGGCGGGGTTGGTTCTGATTCAAGTGACGCGGCGACTGCGGCGGCATGTTCGGGAACAAATCGGGTGCCGAAGAAGCGGTCAGCGCTCGACACCCGGCCCGTTCGTCTCGCCCGCCGCTCGCGTCACACTCTCAAACACCTCGGCATACTGCGGCACCAGCGATGAAAACCGCAGCGACTCCCCCGCCGCCTTCGCCCGGGCGCACGCCTGGGCGTAGAACGCCGCGTCGTCGGCCAGACGGGTGATCAGGGCCGACCACGCCTCGACGTCCGGTGCCGCCACCGGCACGCTTGTCGTCGGCGTCAGGAATTGCGGCAACGGGAGCACGAAGCCCCCCGCTTCCGCCGTCTCGGGAAGGCCCCCGCGGTCGGAGACAATCGGCGGGATGCCGTTGACCGTTGCCTCGGCGGCGACGCGACCGCTGGGCTCTTCCCACACACTCGGCACCAGCATCACCCGCGTCGCCGCGTAGATGTGCCTTGGCTCGCTCACCCCCGGCGACGAGACGATCCCCGCGTGACGCCGCAGATCGAACCCGCCCGCCATCCCCGCGGCGACGAGCGTCCCCGCCGTGCCGCGGCTCTCGACCACCATGAACGCGATGTCGGGGCGCTTTCGGGCGACTTCCTCCGCGAGCCTCGCGAAGAACATCACCCCCTTCTGACGCGAGGGGTTCACGAAAGTGAAGAACACCGCCTCGCGGCTCTCGGCGATCACCTCCTGCTCGTTGATCGGCACCGGCAGCGGGACCGATCGCAGGCCGCAGTAGCGTTCGTACACCCCGCTAAGGAAGCGGCTTGGGGTGATGACGACGTCGATGTCGGCGAACGCGCCCGGGCGCAGATAGCCGTGGTTCCGCAGGCCGAAGACGACGGCGCAGCCCCGCTCGCGGAACCGACGCCGGCGGGCCATCTCCGTAGGTTGGCCGCCGAAGGTGAAGAGGATGTCGGGCTTGAACGCGCGGCACTCACTGTCGAGCAGGTCGTCGAAAGCGCGGTTGGTCTCGGGGGCGGCCTTGTGCAGGATGGTCGGGCCGGTGTCGAGCATGGCGTAGGGCACGCCGTGTTGCGTGAAACGGAGGAGACGCGGGCGGGCGCTCGTTGCGGGTTCAATGGTGAGCGTGATCCCCCCCGCGGCTGCGGCGAGCACCGATTCCGCGGGCTCGGGCGTCGCGTGCTCGGTGCCGGTGCAGACGACCGCCCGGACCTGGAAACGCTCGGGCATTGAGGCGAGCATTTCGCAGATGGTGCGCATCGACCGCGCCGCCCCGCTGGCGGGGTCCTGCGGCATCTGCGAGAGGACCAGAAGCACGCGCCTCATCCGGGCAGTATCGCAGGACGGCGCGACCCCGGCTGGCATGTCCCGAACACCCGGCGAACGGCGACGTATCAACGCAACCGCACGGTGGAGCGCCGCCTAAAGTGTTCCGAACGAAACCGTTGCGGGATCGCCCGCGAAGGTCCGATGGAGATTGTCGGACGTTTGATTCTCGCCTTGGCCACGCCGGGCCGCGACATCTCGCGGCACCGCGGGCACGAAAGACCCATCCGTTGTCCATGCACCCTTCGTTTGATCAACTGAATTCGCCCCTGGCCCAGTCGCGTCCGCCGGTGCCGCCTACCGGCGGTCGGCGCGGATCGGGCAACGGCTCCGGCAAGCCCGGTGCCCCGGGCGGGCCGGGCGCTCCCGGCGGCGCGGGCGATCAGGCCACCACCGGCTCGCCGTTCAATCGAACAGGGTTCGGGTGGATCGTGCTGGTGTCGATGGCGCTGATGCTCGCGCTGCTGTTCTACAGCCTCGGGCCGCAGCGCACCAGCCGCACGTGGGCGGACTTCAAGAACATGTACGCCGGCGGGGAGATCAACAAGGACACCGTGCGCATCGAGGACACCGCCATCACGGCGGAACTCCGCGAGCCTTCGGTGCCGGGCGGCCCCGTCGAACGCATCCGCGTGGACTTCGCGCCGCAAGCCCGCGAGATGAACACCAAGCGCGTCGATGAACTCACCGGGGGCAACTACAAGGACACCCCCGGCCCGTCGACGCTCGTCACGCTCTTCCTCTCGCCGCTCCTGTGGACGCTGCTGATCTTCGGCGTCATCTGGTTCATCATCTCGCGCGGCCTGCGCAACGCCGGCGGGCCCGGCGGGATGCTGGGGAACTTCGGCAAATCACGGCACAAAATGCTCGCCCGCGAGTCCACCGGCATCACCTTCAAGGACGTCGCCGGCATCGACGACGCCAAGGAAGAGGTCCACGAACTCGTCGAGTTCCTCAAGCACCCCAAAAAGTTCATGCGCCTGGGCGGACGCATCCCCCGCGGTGTTCTGCTTGTCGGCGACCCCGGCTGCGGCAAGACGCTGCTCGCCAAGGCCATCGCCGGCGAGGCCGATGTCCCGTTCTTTTCGATCTCCGGTTCGGACTTCGTCGAGATGTTCGTGGGCGTGGGCGCCTCGCGAGTGCGCGACCTGTTCAAGCAGGCCAAGGAATCTTCGCCTTGCATCATCTTCCTCGATGAAATCGACGCGGTGGGCCGTCGCCGCGGCGGCGGGTTTACCACCGGCGGTCACGATGAGCGCGAGCAGACCCTCAACGCCATCCTCGTTGAGATGGACGGGTTCGACTCCTCCGACCAGGTCATCGTCATCGCGGCCACCAACCGCAGCGACG
>CAYZFW010000293.1:0-4495 GCA_964477615.1 uncultured Phycisphaeraceae bacterium
GTAGGAGGCCGGAGTGCTGCCTCGCAATCCAAAGATCAATCCCCCAGCCGGGAGTTGGTTGAACACACCCTCCATCGTGACGTCGCTTTGGGAGTCCATCAGAAGCGTGCCCCCGTTGTTCAGCGTCACAGCCCGCCGCGCGAAGAAGGATCCCCCGTGACGTGCCTCGAACGTCCCTTGGTTGAGCACGCTGCCTTCGGACAGGGCGACGGTGCCTCCGTCGGCGCGCACGATGCCGCTGTTCGTCCACGTGCGCTCGCCGTCGTTGGAGACTTCCAGATAGGCGGAGTTCGTCGCCACCATCAGCCCCTCGTTACTGAGGATGTTGGCAACAATGTGCAGGAACTGACCCGGCAGATCGGCGTGTACGACCCCACGATTGATCAGCGTGCTGGGCTGCGAGAGTGCGTATGTGCCGCCGAATCTCGAGCCGCTGCCGATTGATCCTCGGCCCCCGCCGCTGACCGTGAATCCCGGCTCAATGATGGTGGTCGCCGCCGCGGGGATCGTGAAGAACTGCGACTGGAACGAGGTCAGTTCGGCCGGGGTTCCCTCGAAACGAAGCGTTCCCGCACCGCCGAGGCTGACGGTACCGCCGGGTGTTGAGGTGCCGCTTGATGAAGTTGTGGTGTCCTTCAGCGTGATGGTGCCGTTGAGAACGAGGCTATCGAGGACTCGTAGCGAGGTGTTCTGCTCCAGCGACATGTTCCCGTTCAAGGTGACGGCTCGGAGCGTGCCGGTGTTGAGCATCGCGGAGCCATCGCGCGGGATGGAGAGCGTGCCGCCTCCGGACACGTTGATGACGCCGCCGACAATCTGCGCATCGGCACCGGCCGCGCTCTGTCCCAAACGCAGCGAGCGAGCCGCCGAATTGAGGTTGAGGGTGCGGCCCGTGTTGTCCAATCTGCCTGAGAGCGTGATCGTGCCAGAATTCACGGCGGAGAACGTTGATCCCGGAGCAAACGTCACGTCGCCGCCGATGGCGACGTCGCCGTTGTCCGCGATGATTGATCCGCTGTTCGTCCACGGGAGCGCACTCTGCACGACCAACTCTCCTCCGCCCGCGGCCATGAGGGACCCGTGGTTCTGCAGGGCTCCGGGTGCGACGGTCAGTCTTGCTCCATCCACGTCGGCGATGATCTCGCCAAGATTGACCAGTGTGCCGATGCCGAGTCCATCGCCACGGATGGTCCCACCGCCGCCCGAGACGACCGTAGACGGCGAGAGCGTCAACGTCTGGCCTTGCACGATGGTCAGCGGCGAGGCGGAGTTCACGCTTGTGTTCGCGAATCGAAGCGAGCCACCCTGGATGGTCGTGTCGGCGATGCACGAGATCGTGTTCTGCGCACCGGCGAGCACGATCTCGCCGTTCAGGCCGAGTGTTCCCTTCAGAGACAGCTTTCCCGGACCCTGGACGAGCATGTCGCCGTTGATCGTCACATTGTCAAGCGTCAGTTGGCCGCTCTGCGCGGTGGACGCAGACAAAGGGAACTTGATCCCGTTGCCCTGAAGGAACGTGTATGTCCCGCCCTGAAGGGTCCCGCCCTCGGCCAACCACGAGCCGGTATCGGCGTTGAACACCGTGGTGTTCCCGGCGTTGCTGAAGGTCCCAACAAGATTCAGCCGGGAGGTGCCCTGCTGGAGGATCGACGCGCCGGGTCCAAACGTGAAGACACCGCCAAGGTCAATCGTTCCGTTGACCAGACGGATGAGCCCGCGATGTTCCCAAATGGTCGTGTTGTTCGTGCCCGCCTGCCCAATGGTGACGCGTCCGCCGTTGATCGCTTCGATGGTCCCTTCGCTGAAACCCGACTTCGGAATGATGCTCAGTCGGGAGCCGGGATCCCGAGCTTGGACGAGTCCTTTCAGCGCGAGAGAGCCGTTGCCGCTGGAATCGCTCCAGATCATGCCGAGGTGCCCGTTCGCGACCTCGATGACGGTGCCAGCACCAAACGTGAGCGTTCCGGCCTTCGTCGAGATTCGTCCTTCGGCTTGGGTGGCCACAAACCGATACGTCCCGGACGAGTACGTTTGAGTCGTATCGCTGATCAGCGCCGCGGTACGGCCAATCGATGTTGTCCCTGTCAGCACCAGCCCGTTCGAGATACGAAGCTGGCTGCCGACGGAGGACATGTCGATATCGCCATTGACCGTCACGCCGTCGAGAAGGCCGGTGTTGGCACCGCAAAGCAGCGTCGCGGCGGTGACCGTCCCCCCGATTACACTCCCGTTGGAGAGCTTCAGTGAGGCTGCGCCAAGATTCAGGCTGCTGCCGGTGTTCGTCAGCGTTCCTTGCATATCGAGCAGGCCGGTCGTGGCTGAGATGCCGCCGAGTTCGGATCTGGTGTAATTCCCGTTGAGTTCGACTGTTCCACCATCCACGGCAATCAAGCCCGCGTTGGACCACGACTGGCCGGAGGTTCGAACAATCCGGACAGTACTGCCGCTCGCGGCACGGACCGTGCCTGTGTTGATGAAGGAGTCGACCGGTGCAATTTCAAGCACCCCGCCCGAAACGGCTTGCACCGTCGCGTTGTTGGTGAACAGCGTGCTCTTGATGCCCAGCGACGCTCCGGCCCGGTCGGCAGAGACCATTCCGTTGTTGACGAACTCGTTCAAATCTGTGTCGTTTGCCAGGGTGCCGCCGATGTCCCCGTGCCCACCTCGAACTGTGGCTCCCGAACCAAGCGTGAAGGCGGTACCCGGCGTGTAGGCCTCGATCCCGGTGCGCTCGCCGGTTGTGTCGCTGTTGAAGACAAGGGTTCCGGACGACAATGTGCGATTCCCACTCAAGGCGACGTACGAGCCCGAACCGTTCAGACTTGCGATGCCGTTGAGCACAACCCCGTTTCCGAAGGTCATGTTGCTGAACGAGTTGTTGAATGCGATGTCGCCGTTAATCGTCGTGGAGTGGATCAATCCACTCGTCCCTGCCACGAAAGTGCCCGGTGCGAACGTCCAGGAGCCGCCCGTGAGGGTCCCGCCGGCCAGCGTGAGCGTGTTGTTGATGGTTGCGGTCGTCTGCACCGAAAGTGCGCCGACGATACGAAGCCTTTCATCGCTAGTCAGGCTGCGGATCGATTGCGACCCCGCGCCGAGCGTGATCAGCCAGTCTCCCGATGGACGGCTGATCGTGACGTCGTCCGCAATTCCGGGAAGCGAGGGGTTGCTCGACCAGTTCGCTGATGAGGTCCAGGCACCGTTTGCATCCGTGATCCACTGAACTGGAGCGCCGAACGCCAGATACGGCGAGCCCGCACAGATCGCGAGCGACAGGACACTGTTCCGGGCAAATCGATGAGCCTTCTTCGGCATTTCTTACGTTCCTCGTTCGCGATGTGGGGAAGTACCCGACCCGGGATCACAAGAAGCGTAGATCAAAGTGCATACCCGATCAAGGGGCTTATGCCCGGTGCATTGCCGCGCGGCACGGAGACTTCACCCAGGGCGTTGGGGTGTTTATGAAGTCCCGGGCGACGCTTGTTGGGTGCGTGATGCAGCAATGGTTTGCTGAGGATCATGTTTTCTGAGATTTCGCCACCGGGGGCGGGAGGAGCCTCTGGGCCCCCGGCGAGGTCAACCGACCGGCGGGGCCAACCGAAGAGAATGCATGCCCATCGGGCGATCTCCATGAAAGGCGTGTCCCGCACGTTACACCCAAGTCCGGGCTAAATCTGCCGGGGCAGGGGGCGCCGCTGCTGAGCGTTGGACATCTTCGCTCTCGTCGCGGGGCACAAGCAGGATCGAGAACCCCGCCCGCGCACCCTGGGCCGGGCGGATCGATTGTTGCGACCCTGAGACGAGGCTGCACGCGGACTTGCACGCAATTCGGCACACGTTCATCACGGGATTGTTGTGCCGGACGGACTTGGAAACGGCTCGGCAGATTGTGGGGCATGCGAGCGTGACAAGGACGGCGCGGTATCTGCACACCACCCGCGAGCGGATCAAGCAGGCCATCGACGCGCTGCCCAAGTACGGCGCGGCGTGACGTCACTTCACAATCTCGACCTGCACCGGATCGTTGATGTCGGCTGAGACGCTGCCGATCACGTCGACGATCTCACCATCAGCCATCTTCGCTTCAACCGGGCCCAGCACGCACACGAGCGGCAGATTCAGGCCAAGATCAACCGCGGCGCGCGGGTCGCGCTGCATCGCAGCCCGGAGGTCCGCCAAGCCTGTGGGTGCCGGCGCCGGCCAGAGCTGCCACCGAATGCAGGACCACGCAATCACTCCCAGCAGGGCAAGGACCAGCACGCGGTACAGCGTGGTCAGGAATCTTGAGGGATTCTTCCCCTTGCTCATCGCCAAAGCTTTTCAGATTCGGCATTTATCCACAAGAGAGTACACGGCAGCCTGTTGGGGTTCGGCCACTGATGCCAAAGCTGACGCGCCGCAGGTACCGCCTCGTCCCGCTGCGTCCCGCTTTGCGCGCCGTGGTTTTTGCACTTGTAAGGCAAGGCAAGCATTTTGCCGAACATACACTAAGCGG
>CAYZFW010000294.1:0-4493 GCA_964477615.1 uncultured Phycisphaeraceae bacterium
TCAACACCATCACCGAAGACGAAGCGCAGCAAGGGCGCCGTGATTCGCTGACCGAATCCCACTGGCCACGCCCAACCCCGTCGCCGGCGTCGCCGCCGTCAACACCCACACAGCCAGCACACAGCTCAGAACCACTCCACGACGGCGAACACCTCGACGAGTAGCATCGACGCACCACCACAGGGCCGAGAACTCGGCACAGCATCAGCCTTCCAAGCTGAATGTTGGGCGTTCGAGTCGCCTCGCCCGCTTTGTGTCGAAGCATCGCACGGCTTCATGAGGCCATTTGCGCTTCTGGGTGTGTCAGCGATTCCGACTTGCTTTGTCCGAAGGACCGCGCAACCACGGTGGCTCTCGTGCAGCGGTTTGGCTTCCTCGACAACCCGTGCCTTCTACCGCTGTCGAGGCATACACAGGCAAACTCAACAGCCCGCAGCATCAATCACCGCCGCCGATATTTGTATCCCAAAGCGTGTCGCACTTTACGCAAAGGAATCGGATCGTTTCGCCACGCTTCCGCCACCACCACTCCTTTGCGGAGATGTTGGAAGGCCTGGGCTCCTCATTCCACGGCAAGTGCTCGCCGCACGTCGGACAATGAAACCTGTTGAGGGACACTCCAGCCGTGCGCCACAGGGCGACAAACATCAAGAAAACGCAAGAGATGGAAAGCCACGTCCAAATCTGCGATGCGCCCGTCTTGTTTGACATCCAAATACAGAAATACATGACCCCAAACACGGCAATCTGCGCACTGAGAACCCTCGTCCAGAACCGCCGCTCAAACCCCGGGATGCGCTTGAGCTCAGCCATGACAACCCTTCGCGCAAACCCCTCACCGCCCAATCAACGCCACCCGCTCCCGCAACTTCGGCATCAGTTCCCGCACCTCCGCCGCCATCCGCGTGTTGGGGAACTCAGACGTGATCCGCTCCCCCACGGCGATCGCCTCTTCCCACCGCTGATCCTGCACCACCAGCTTGAACCGCACACCCAGGTTCTCCTTGAGTTTCCCGATCACGCCGCGGGCCACTTCCTTGTACGGCTCGGCCTCGGTGGGCGTGAGGTACTGGTCGAGCTCCTTCAGCAGTTCCATCGCCTCCTCGACGCGCTCGCGCTCCGCGGCGAGCAGGAACCCGCGTTCCAGTTCCTTGCGGTAGATCGCCCGCGCCTCGTCCACACGCTCCCGCAGCGCGTGAACGCGGTGGCTGTCGGGGTACAGCCGCTGCACCCGGGCCGCCTCGGCGTACGCCTCGGCCCAGTGACGCCCGCGGATCAGCTCGTCCAGCCGCGTCAGCGAATCCACCACCCGCAGGTCTGTGGTCTGCGCCCGCACACGCTCGATCCGCGTGCGGAACTCCTCGGCGTCGTGCCGGTAGCCGAACCGCTCGGCCAGCTCCTTCACCAGCACCATCGCCGCATCCCAGTCCTGCGACTGGATGTCCTGCTCGATAGCACGACGCAGGATCTCACGCTCTTCGCGCCGGTGGATCACTCGCCGGGCGCTCTCGCTCAGCCCACCCTCCTGCGTGAACTGATCAAGCGACCGCGTCATGCGCTCGATGTTCGATTCGATCTTCGACGTCGCACCCGTGCGGCTGGCGGCGATGATGCTGATGGGCATCAGCCCCAGCACGCAGGCCATCGCGATCAGCGTCGAACCCTGGAGTTCGGGGCGGTTCAGCAGCACGAGCGTCAGGGCGATGATGAGCAGCGCGAACATCCCCGCCGTGGCGAGGAGGGCCGTGTTGATCGACCCCGACGGGGCGGCCCCGGTCGTTTCGCCCACGCTTGGCGCAGGCGTCCCGGGTTGCGGCGAGTTCGGAGCGTTGTTCGCAGGCTGATTCACGTTTGCCTCCATGCCCCACGCACGCCGAGCCCACCGGACGCGGCGATGCTGCTGAAAGGATAGCGAGAACCCGCCGTCGAAGGCGCACGCCCCGCCGGCTCAGCCCGGCCCCAGGAAGTGCGCGATCTTCCGCCGCAGGTACCACGCGTGGTTCTCCAGATGCCACGTGGCGTAGACCAGGATCGTCCGCACCGTCTGCTCGCCGCGCTCGGGGTGCAGGATCGCCCGCGACCACTGCTCATCACTGAGCGTGCGGAGCCATTCGCCGTGCCACAGGCGCAGGGTGTGGATCACCGCCACGAAGCCCGCCACGGGGTGGCCTTTGCCGCCCTTCCCACGGGGAGGCGGCTCGTCGGCGTAGACGCCGGCATCGATGAACGCGTTCTCGTCCCACAGCGCGACCACCGGACGCTCCTCCCCCACCGCCCTCCGCATCCGATGAACAAAAACAAGGTCGGCATCGGCCAGATGTCCCATCAGCACCCGGCAACTCCACCGTCCCACCCCAGCCTCCGGACGAAAGAACGTGTCCAACTGCTCGTCGCTCAGATCAAGCAGGCGGCGTTCGATCAGCTCCGTTCCGCGCCGGAACCGTTCGACCAGTTCGGGCGTCGGCATCGCCTGGAACGTGGCGACCAGCGGCAGGGCGTCGGAAGGGGTGAGCGTTTGGGATGGCGTGGTCATCATCCTCACAATACGCGCAGTGGCGGCCCCGGTTCGGTCACGCTACCCTTCCGCCCTGATGCCCGGCGAAGAAGCCAGCATGGTGCAGGTCTCGGCCGAGAACGGCGTGGCGGTGGCGCGCCTGCTGGCCCCCTCCATCTCGCAGCGCGAGGCCCCAATCATCCAGGCCGAGATCGTCAAGGCCGCCCCCGGTTCGGGCTGGAAAGTCGTCCTGGATTTTACGGACGTCACCATGCTCGGCTCGATGGGCCTGGGCATGCTGATCACCCTCACCAAGCAGTGCCAAACCGGGGGCGGCAAAATGGCCATGCACGGCATGAGCAAGTCCCTCAACGACCTTGTCCGCCTCACCAAACTCGACCGTCTGCTGGTCATCGCCCCCGACCGCGCCGCCGCCGTGGCGAAGGTGAAGTGACGTGGGCGGGGACGCCCCAAGCACGGCTTTGCCCCCCACGATGGCCGTGTTCGTCTCAGGCAGCGGGCGGACCCTCGAGAACTTCTTCAACCGCATCGACGCCGGCACGCTCAGCGCCAGGATCGTGCTGGTCGTGGCGTCACGCGAGTGCCGGGGGGCGGAGATCGCCCGAGCCCGAGGCGTCGAGACGCGGGTCATCGCCTGGCGCGAGCACACACGGGAATCGGTCGAGTTGCTCCTGAGGGGAGCCGGAGCCCGCTGGTGCGTGCTCGCGGGGTACCTGCACCTGCTCCCGATCCCGGAGTCATTCCGCGGGCGCGTCATCAACATTCACCCGGCCCTCCTGCCGGCCTTCGGCGGGCCGGGCATGTACGGGCACCGCGTGCATGAGGCGGTCCTTGCCGCCGGTGCCAAGACCACGGGCTGCACCGTCCACTTCTGCGAAGACGAATACGACCGCGGGGCGATCATCGCTCAGGCCTCGTGCGAGGTCCGCCCGGGCGACACCCCAGACACCCTCGCAGCCCGCGTGTTCGCGCTCGAGACCGAGTTGTATCCCCGGGCGCTCACAAAGCTGTTCGCTTGCCGAAAGGCCGCAGCGCCGGGACCTCTCTGAGCAAACCACCCCAGCGGTCTCCAGAGTCCCGAGACAAGTCGCAGGAAGGTGCAAGTGTTCCCGCAAGGCGCGCCGCAGCCCCCGACGACCTGAATCACAACGGACGGGGTGCATCGGACTTCCGCCCTGCAATCCTCCACCGCGCTCCAAGCCGCCTGCGCTGACCCGGGGGGACAGCAGTGAAGATGTCAACCGGGTCATGCGTCGGCCTTGTCAGCCTCGGCGCGATTATCCGATGCCCTTCAGACGCATCCGCAGTTCATCCGGGTTCGGCGTCACTTCCATCGCCACGCGGAGGTGGATCATCTCTTCGCTCACGAGCTTCACCAGCGAGCCGTTGAAGTCGATCATGCCGATCTGCTGGCTCTCCTGGCTGCGGATCACGTCGAGCAGCTCGTTCTCCCTCGCCTCCATGATGTACTTCCGCACCACGGCGTTGTTGATCAGAATCTCAAGCGCCGGGATGCGGGCGATCTCAGGGCGGAGCGTCGGCAGCAGCTTCTGGTACACGATGGCCCGCATCTGGTACGCCAGGATCTTCCGCACCTGCTCGCGCTCGTCGGCGTGGAACAGGTCGTAGATGCGCCCGAACGTCTGGCTGGCGCTGGAGGCGTGGATGGTGCCGAACACAAGGTGGCCCGTCTCTGAGGCGTGCAGCGCGGCCTCGAAGGTCTCGCTGTCGCGCATCTCGCCGATCAGCACCACGTCGGGGTTCTCGCGGACCAGGGCGCGGAGGCCGGTCTTGAAGTCCAGCACGTCGATGCCGACCTCGCGCTGGTGGATCGTGGCCTTCTGGTCCTCGAAGATGTACTCGATGGGGTCTTCGATGGTGATGATGTGGACCGGGCGCTGGGCGTTGATGTAGTTCAGCATCGACGCGATGGTCGTGCTCTTGCCCGAGCCCGTGGCGCCGGCGAGCAGCACGATGC
>CAYZFW010000295.1:0-4489 GCA_964477615.1 uncultured Phycisphaeraceae bacterium
CTGTCGACGATGGTGGGGTACATGGGCGGCGGTGGCGGGCAGCCTCCGGAACAGTGGCGCAACCCCGCGCTGGTCAACCTGCTGCTGACGTGGGGCGTGTGGATGCCGGTGCAGACGGTCGCGTCCCTGCTGATCGCCCGGCTCCAGATGCTCCTGCGGTTTGGCAACACCAGCACGATCTCGACGGTGTCCTCGCTGTTCCGCAGCGTTCTGACGGTGGTGCTCGCCTGGCAGGGCTGGGGGCCGATCTCGGTTGTGCTGCCCATGATCGCCTGTGCTGTGCTCGAGGGCACCTGGGCATTTCTCCTGCTTCGCGACCGCCTGTGGAGCGCCGGGCCGTCCCTCGCCAAGTGGCCGTCGATTCTGGGGTCGACCAAATGGATCATGTTCGGCGTGCTGGCGACCAATCTCTTCGATTGGGCGGGCGTGCTGGCCAGCAGTTTCCAGGTCCACGCCGACGTTCTCGGTCGGTACACCTTCGCGCGCAACATCCCGATGCAGATCTACATCATCCTGAGCTTTAACCTCAGGCTGGTGCTGTTCCCGGCGTTGTCGCGCATCAAGGACGACCCCGAGCGGCTGCGCGACGCCACGCTCCGGGCCATGCGTGTGCAGATGCTGCTGGCGGCGCCCATGTGTGTGGGGCTTGCGCTCGTCTGCGAGCCGCTGATTCTCGCCCTGTGGGCCAACCAGCCGGAGTGGCACCAGGCCGCGCTCGCCGCCAGCATTCTCTCGATCTTCTTCGCCTTCCGAACGACTTTCGGACTCACCACCAGCGTGCTCATCGCCGCCGGGAAGTTCAAGGCCTGGGCCCTCCTGACGCTCGTGGAGGGCATCGGACTGGGCGCGGCGGCGCAGTACGGGGCGTCGGTCCACGAGCAGGCCCGGTACATCGCCGGTGCTGTCGGGATTTACCTGATGGTCAGCCGCATGCTCATGCTGATGTACACCGCGCGGGTGGTCGGTCTTTCGGTCAAAGGGCCGCTGCTGGCGGTCCTGCCGCCGTGGGGCTGGTCCCTCATCGTCGCTGCGGCGTCGCTCTTCCTGTGCAAGCCTGTGACGGACCGCACATCCCCGGCCGTTGACATCGTTGTGCTCCTTGTGGCCTTCAGCTTCCTGTTCCTCTACGGCACACGGCTGTTGATGCCTTACCGGCTGAATGAGTTCCTCCGCATCCTGCCCCGGCCGATCCAGGTCCCGGTGCGCGGGCTGATCCGCATGCCCGACATCCAGGCTTGACGCCGGGAACCTCGGGTGCTGGGCCGTGTGTCGGGCCCGAGAACTTCTTTTCAAGTTGACGCAAGAACGGACGGGGCCGTTCGTTTGGCGTGCCCGGAGCCGCTCTGCCGGCGCAAGCGCGCTGGTACCGGTGTGTGCCGTGTGTCCTGTTTCGGGAGACTCGTAGGGAGCCTGTCCAATGGCCAAGAGCCGATCGCTGTCACCGCGCGACGCCGCGGTTCGTCCACGCTTCATCCCTGCCCTCGTGCTGCTCGCCGGGTGCGGGTGCCTGCCGGGCATGGCGAGCGCCCAGAACGCGGTGTGGAACTGGGAGTCGCCCCACGTTCACCCCATCGCCCTCACCCCGTCGGGCCAGACCTTGCTGGCCGTGAATACGGCGGACAACCGTCTGGAGATGTTCGATGTTTCGTCGGGCGTGCCGGTCTCGCTCGCATCGATCGCCGTGGGGCTCGACCCCGTGAGCGTGCGGTGCGTGAGCAACACCGAGGCGTGGGTGGTGAACCGCATCTCCGACAGCGTGAGCGTGATCGATCTTGCGTCGCGGCGCGTCACCCGCACCATCGGCGTGGGCGACGAGCCGTGCGACGTGGTCTTCGCCGGGGGCAGGGCGTTTGTCAGTGTGTCGGAGCAGAATCAGGTCCGGGTGTGGGACCTCTCGAATCTCGGTGCCGCACCGACCGTGCTGGCGATCCAGGGTGAGGACCCGCGCTCGCTCGCGGTCAGCCCCGACGGCACAACCGTCTACGCGGGCATCTTCCATTCGGGGAACAAGACCACCGCGGTGCGCGCGGAGGTGGTGTCGCAGGTGAACTCGCCGTACGCGGGGCAGAACCCGCCGCCGAATGTGGGCAATACCTTCAACCCGCCCATCAACGCCAGCAACCCGCCGCCCCCGCCCGTGGCGATGATCGTGCGTCAGAACGCCAGCGGTCAGTGGTTCGATGACAACAACCGCAACTGGTCCTCGTTCGTGACCTGGGGCTTGAACGATCAGGACGTGGCGATCATCAACACCGCTTCGCTGGGCGTGACATATGCCCGCGGCCTGATGACCACCGTGATGGGCGTGGGCGTGAAGCCCGACGGCACCGTGACTGCGGTGGGCACCGAGGCGCTGAACCAGGTCCGCTTCGAGCCGGTGGTGAACTCGGTGTTCATCCGCGCCCAGATGGCGAGCTTCAGCCCGGCCGCCCCGGCCACGGTGACCACGCTCGATCTCAACCCGCACCTGAACTATGTCACGCGCACGCTCCCCGAAGCGCAGCGCGAGGAGTCCGTGGGCGATCCGCGCAGCATCGTGTGGCTCAGCAACAGCAAGGGCTACATCGCGGGCATGGGCTCGAACAACGTCGTGATCGTCGACGGCTCGGGTGCCCGCGCGGGGCGGATCGATGTCGGCCAGGGCCCGACCGGTGTCGCCCTGAACGCCGCGGCAAACCGCGCGTTCGTCCTCAACCGCTTCGACGGCACGATCTCCACCATCGATACCTCATCCGACGCCGAACTGTCGCGTGTGGCCTTCTTTGATCCCACGCCCAGCGCCGTGCGCCTGGGCCGCCCGCTGCTCTACGACACCCACCTCACCAGCGGCCTGGGGCAAGCCTCGTGCGGCGCGTGCCACATCGATGCGAGGAACGATTCACTCGCGTGGGACCTGGGCGACCCTGCGGGCGCTCAGAAGACGGTCAATCAGCCGTGCCGCCAGGGGCCGGGCAACTGCGATTCGTGGTCGCCCATGAAGGGCCCGATGATCACCCAGACGCTGCTCGGGACCACCAACGGCGTGGCGCTTCACTGGCGCGGCGACCGCGAGAACATCGCCGCGTTCAACGTCGCGTACACCGGCCTGCAGGGCCTGCCCACGGTGCCTTCCGCGGCCGACATGCAGCGCTTCACCGACTTCCTCGCCACGATCCGATTCGCCCCCAACCCCAACCGCAACCTCGACGGCTCGCTCATTGCATCGCTGCCCTCCAGCGGCGGCGGCACCGGCAACGCCATCACCGGGCAGAACGTGTTCAACACCGTCGGCAGCCTCGGGCCCGGCGGCGGACTCACCTGCCGCGCCTGCCACACCAACCCACAGGGTTCCAGCGTCGCGCTTGATGACCCCGACCTGCCCCCGGAGCCGCAGACGCTGAAGATCTCGCCGCTCATGGATGTCTACGAGCGGACCGGGATGTCGTTCGTCAGCTTCAACAACAACCGCGGCTTTGGCTTCAACCACGACTCGACCAACGACACGCTGTTCAACCTGCTCGGGCCCCCCTTCAACTTCGGCCCCGGCGGCGCTCAGGCGCGGCGCGACGTCGAAGCGTTCATGCTCTCATTCGGCACCGACACCCACCCCAGCGTGGGCCAGCAGGAAACCCTCGACGGGACCAACAACGCCGCGCCCAACGTCGTCACGCGGCTCACCACCTTCCAGAACCTCGCCAACGCGAACACCGTTGGACTCATCGCCAAGCGCGTTGTCGCCGGTGTTGAGCGCGGGTTCCTCTACCTCGGTGCCTCGGGCAACGCCCAGCCCGACCTCGCCGGCCAGACGACAACCTGGAGCGCCCTGCTCGCCTCTGCCACCGCGGGCTCGCCCATCACCGTGACAGTGGTGCCGCGCGGCACCGAGCGGCGCATCGCGATTGATCGCGACAGCGACGGCGCGTTCGACGGCGACGAGCTTCTGCTGGGCTACAACCCCGCCGACGGCGCGAGTGTCCCGCCACCCTGCCCCGCCGACCTCAACGGCGACAACGCCACCAACACCGCCGACCTCACCATCATGCTCGGCTCGTTTGGGCAGAGCGTGCCCGCGCACACCGCCGGCGACATCAACGGCGACGGCGCGGTCAACACCCAGGACCTGGCCATTTTCCTCGCGCGGTTCGGCGGGTGCTGAAGAGATTCGAAATCGCTCGAACTGAATCACTCCGGAGCATCGGGATGACTGATTCCCGATGCTCCGGGTTTTCCTTTTCACGCTCTACCATGCACGATGAGCACGCCGGCACCTAAGCACCACCAGTGGACCATCACCAACCGCACCACCGCCTACAAGGCCCGGCGCTGGGAGGTCGAGCGATCCACGCGCTTCCGCGCCGGCGATCCGACGCCGCATGATTTCTTCCTGATCCGCATCCCGGACTTCGTCCACGTCATCCCGGTGACCAAAGCGGGAGAGTTGGTGATGGTCCGTCAGTACCGTCACGGCGTCGAAGCTCCGACCCTCGAGTTCCCCGGCGGGCTGCTCGAC
>CAYZFW010000296.1:0-2849 GCA_964477615.1 uncultured Phycisphaeraceae bacterium
TCGGCATTTTCATCCATGTAATGACGGTCACGTTCTTCGCCGGATATGTGGCGGGGCCTGCGAGGCGTAGGCCACCGCGCCGACCTTGCCGCCGTCGAGATCGAGTAGGACGAGGCTCTTGAGGATGTCGTTGACCTGCGAGGTCTCGAAGCGGAGCGAGACGGTGCGGTCGCCGTCGATGGAGGCCTCGCGCTCGAAGGAGCCCACGCCGGAGCGGTAGAGGGTGATGCGCTTAAGTGGCAGGTCGGATTCGCCGAGGGCCTCGGCGGCGAGGGCGAGTGGCGCGGCGGCGAGCGTGAGCAGCGTCCCGGCGATCAGGGCAAGTGCGGTGGGGGCGGTGTGGCGCATGGTGTTCTCAGGTTGTGCGGCGTGCGGGTGAGAGAGGGTGTGCGTGGAAAGGGTATCGGGGAACCGTGGACCGGGCATGCAAAGCGGGCGCGGCGGACCGCTTGGACGCGCTCACCCGCGACCGGTTCAGACGTTGCCGGTGTTCGGCCCCGGTGACTCTCACAGTGTGGTACCGGGACGGCGAATCGGGGCTGCGGCGGGCGACGACGCGGCGGCGCGCCAACGATGCTTGCTATGACGGCGAAAGAGCCATCCCGGTTCGCGCTTTTCTTGATGGTGGTGACGGCCGCGGCCGTCGCGGGCGTCATTGTTGGCGTTGCGCGAGCGCAGCAACCAACCGGGGGCGGTTCGGTCGCGCCAACGTCGGCCGACGGCGGCTCCGCGCCATCGCCGAAGGGTTCGCTACGCGAGGTGTTCCCCGGCGTTCGTCTCGATGCTGCCGCGAAGGTGGTTGAGTTTGACGCCGAGGTGATCGTGGACCACACCGACCCGAAGAAGGTGGTGTTCCTCGAAGTCCTCGCGTGCCCTCGGGATACGAAAGAGCACGAGTCATTGGTGATGACGACGATGAAGCCGTCGCACGTTCACGCCGCGATGCTGGCGGCGGGGTTTGTGCCGGGCAAGCCCGTGGAATGGAGCGAGGGTGCCAAGCCCGTGGCCACACCGCCGAGCGGGGACAAGGTGCGGGTGGAGTTCGTGTGGCGTGAAGGCGAGGCCGAGAAGCGGGCAAGCCCGCTGGAGTGGGTGGTGAACCAGAAGGACGGCACGCGGGCCTCGTCGCTGGGTCACGGCTTTGTGTTCGCTGGCTCGGTGCTCATCAAGCAGCCCTCGGGCAAGGAGCGCTACGACGCCGACAGCGCGGGCACGCTGGTAGGCCTCGCGAGCTTCGGCTCCGAGACGATCGCGTGGACCAAACCCTTCAGCCCCGAGGCGGCCGTGGATGCGCCGGTGTGGATCGCCGACCGCGAGCGGGTGCCAAAGATCGGGACGAGGGTGGTGGTGCGGGTTTCGCCGGGGGACGGCGAGAGCAGCAAAGCAGCAGAGCCGCAGAACGACAAATAGGATCACGCGTCGTTCGCCCGAGCCAAGTTCCTACCATCCCTGCTGTCCCACTCGTCGCCCAGTTTCGCACAACCGCCAATCCGACTGTGCTGCTTTGCTGCTCTGCTGATTTGTCGCTTCCCCATGCCCACCCTCCGCATCAATGAGGTGTTCTTTTCGATCCAGGGCGAGTCGTCCTATGCGGGGCGGCCGTGCGTGTTTATCCGTCTCGCCGGGTGCCACCTGCGGTGTTCGTACTGCGATACGGAGTACGCGTTCCATGAAGGTGGGCCGAGGGAGATCGATGACCTTCTCGCCGAGGCGATGAAGCACCCGACCGATCTCATCGAGATCACCGGCGGCGAGCCGCTGCTGCAGCCGCGCGTGTTCGATCTGATGCAGAAACTGGTCGCCGCGGGCAAGACTGTGCTGGTCGAGACCTCCGGCGCATGCAACATCGACGGGCCTCTTGACCCTGCGGGCGTCCCGGCGTGCCCGCGCGAGGTGGTCCGCATCATGGACCTCAAGACACCCGGCAGCGGAGAAGAGGCCCGCAACGACTGGTCGAACATCGCCCGCCTCCGCAAGACGGACGAAGTGAAGTTCGTCATCTGCGACCGCGCCGACTACGAGTGGGCCCGTCGGAAGATCGCCGAGCATGATCTCACACGCCGTGTTCATGCGGTGCTGATGGGCGCGGTGTTCGAGCAGCCCAAGGGGCTGGAGATCCTCGGCAAGCCCTCGCTCCCCATGCGCGACCTCGCGGCGTGGATTCTGGAGGACGGCCTGAACGTCCGCATGCAAACGCAGCTGCACAAGTTCATCTGGGAGCCCCAGACACGGGGGGTGTAGGGGCGGCTTCGCCGCAAATCAGCAGAGCTCAAATCAGCAAAGCAGCAGATTCGGATGACGCGCGGTGCGAAGCCGGAGAGCGTGGACGCTACGATGCCTCGGGCGTCACCGGATTGCCCTGACTGCGTCCCGGATTTGCTGATTTGAGTTCTGCCGCTTTGAGGTTTCCCCTGAGAGTCCGCCTGGTCAAATCGTTCGATTTCGAGGCCGCGCACTGGCTGCCCTGCTTCCCCGACGGGCACAAGTGCCGGCGGCTGCACGGGCACTCGTTCAGGGTCGAGGTGATCGTCGAGGGCGACGTGCCGCCCGAGCGTGGCTACCTGCTGGACTACGGCGAGATCAAGGCCGCGATCGAGCCCGTGAAGCAGCGGCTCGATCACTACTGCCTCAACGAGGTCCCGGGCCTGGAGAACCCCACCAGCGAGGTCATCGCGGCGTGGGTGTGGCGGGCGCTGAAGCCTTCACTGCCGCTGCTCGCCGAAGTGGTGGTTCATGAGACGTGTACCAGCCGGTGCCATTACTCCGGCACATGATTTCCAGTTCGGACCTGCCAACGCGCATGGCCGCTCTACGTGCCACTGACCCGTCTTCGGGTCAGTGCGTGAGGC
>CAYZFW010000296.1:2859-4433 GCA_964477615.1 uncultured Phycisphaeraceae bacterium
GGAGTGAGAACCCGTTTCGGCACTGACCCGAAGACGGGTCAGTGGCACGACGCCAACGAGTGCTCCCTGCTCGCCTCCGCTATCATCTCGGCCCCCGGTCCGAGCCCTCAGGCGGACCCTCAAACGCACCCCAAGCCCCCGCACGACAACCACGGAGCAGCGACATGGCCCTCACCGCCGCAGGCATCATCAACGACACCAAGACCTCGATGGACAAGGCCTTTGACTACCTCAAGAGCGAGCTCAAGGGCATCCGCACGGGCCGTGCCTCGCCGGCGCTGGTGGAGTTCATCAAGGCGGACTACTACGGCTCGCCGACGGACATCAAGAGCCTCGCGGCGGTGACGGTGTCGGAGGCGACGCAGCTCGTCATCAAGCCCTTCGACGCGGGCGCACTGCACGAGATCAAGAAGGCCATCGAGGCGGCGAACATCGGGCTGAATCCCATCGTCGACGGCAAGATGATCCGCGTGAACATCCCGCCGCTGTCGGGCGACCGGCGCAAGCAGCTCGCGGCCCAGGTGAAGAAGATCGGCGAGGACTGCAAGGTTTCCGTGCGCAACGTCCGACGCGACGCCAACAAGCACATCGACACCCTCGAGAAGGACAAGACCGCCCATCTGTCCGAGGACCAGATCGCCGACCTGAAGGACAAGGTCCAGGACATGCTGAAGAAGCACGAGACGGCGATCGACGAGGCCGTGGCGGCTAAGAGCAAGGAAGTGATGGAGGTCTGAGTGGCACGGCCGCTAACCGCATGAGGTCGTTCCCACTCTCATGACCACCAGGCGAGCATCCAGCGAAACAGCCCCACCCGGGCAGGGCTATCAGCGACTCTTCCTCCGCGTCATGCTGTGGACGCTCGTCGTCGGCGCGGTTGTCGGGGCTGTTCTGCTTCTCGCGGGCCTGTATTCCGGCGGCGGGCGCGCGTTCGGCACCTGCCTCCTGAGCGCCGTCGCCGCGGGCCTGATGATGCCCGTCGGTGGGTGGCTCGACAACGCGGCGCGGCGGCGCGCCGGCGTTGTCGGCTCGTGTGTCGTGATCACCGCCTTCCTGCTGGCACTCTGTTCGATCTGGGTCGACGCTGTCGTCGCGGCGCCGTGGCAATGGCAATGGCAACTCGCGATGTCCGCGGTCGCCACAGCGGGCATCGGGGGCGTGTGCTCGCTCCTGCTCGCCATGGCGACGATGCCCGAGTTGAAGTGGCCCGCACGCATCGGTGTCCCGCTCGGTGCCGCGTGCCTTGTGCTGGGTTTCGTCTCGATCTGGATGCGGACAATCTTCAGCCTTTGGGAACTCTTCGCGGTGCTGACATGGACCAGCGCCGCCGTGTCGCTTGCACTCGTCAATTTCCCGCTCGACCTGCGCCACTGGCGCTGGCTGGGCATCGGCGCGTCCGCGGTGCTGCTCGTCGATGCATTCTCCATGTTCCTGGGCAACGGGACTTTTCTCGGCGAGAACCAGCCATTTCTTTGGTGGGCGGCGGGCAGCGTGGCGGTCGTCAACGTGCTGCTGACGCTGCGCATCCCGCGATGGGCGGGGTTCCTGCGCTGGTCCGCCATCGTCTGTTCCAC
>CAYZFW010000297.1:0-4423 GCA_964477615.1 uncultured Phycisphaeraceae bacterium
GGGGAGAAGGGACGAAGTCATCGAGGTTGCTGAGCATGAAGCGCAGCGTGTTGCGGACCTTGCGGTACGCCTCGCCGCTGACGTTGAAGTACGACTTGTCGGCGCGGATGTCGCCGGTGTAGTCGACGGTCGCGACCCACCAGCGGCACACGTCGGCCCCGAACTCCTTCAGCAGGTCCTCGACCTCGAGGGTGTTGCCCTTGCTCTTGGACATCTTCTCGCCGTTCTTGTCGACGATGAACCCGTGGGTGAGCAGCCGCTTGAAGGGCGGGCGTCCGGTGGCGCCCAGCGCCGGCAGCAGCGACAACTGGAACCACCCGCGGTGCTGGTCCGAGCCTTCGAGGTAGAGCTCGACGGGGTAGTCCTTGCCCGCGCTGCCACCGCCGGAACGCTCGCGCATCACGGCGTTCCACGATGATCCGCTCTCGAACCACACGTCAAAGATGTCAGTGGACTTCTTCAGGTTTGACAGATCAAGCCCGCGCGGGGCTTCCTTGTCCGCGGCGTAGTCGTAGTGGCGCAGGATGTCCTTCGGCGCTTCGAGGAACCACGCGTCCGACCCGGCCTCGCGGAAGCGCTTGGCCACGGCCCGCACGCTCGCGGTGGTCAGCAGCGTGGTGGTGTTGCCCGCGGCGTCGGCGCTGTAGAACGCCGGGATGGGCAGGCCCCAGGAGCGCTGGCGGCTGATGCACCAGTCGGGTCGGGCTTCGAGCATGCCGCGGAGACGGTTGCGGCCCCAGGCGGGTGTGAAGTCGATAGCGAAAGGCGCGTTCTCCAGTTGGATCTCAGCAATGAGATCGTTCGGCTTGCTTTGAGGGAACGTCAGACCGCTTGGTTGGCGGCTAGCAATTTCGAGTGGCGGAGTGACATCCGAATCGGATGTTGAGATGTCGGACGCCCCCTCAGCCGCAGACTGCCACTCTGCAAAGGCTTTGTTGGTCCCAACTTCATGCTGAACGATGTCGCGCTGCTCAGCTGTTTGGGGTCGTGAATAGTCAAGACCGATCGCCAGAAGGGATCGTTCTCGGATCGATCTTGGTCTCAGCCCCGCCGGATCGCTCGGATGCTTGAACTGCCGATCCACCCCGATGAACCACTGCTCCGTCGCCCGGAAGATCACCGGCGATTTGCCGCGCCAGTCATGCGGGTAAGAGTGCATGAACTTGTGGTCGTAGAACAAGTGCCCCGAGTTCCGCAGCATCTCCACGATCTCGGCGTTGGCCTTCCAGATGTTCTTGCCGCGGACCGATTCGGGCGTGGAATCGTCGTACGAGCCGTCGCCTTTCACCGGGCAGTAGATGGGGAGCTTCTCACGCAGGCCGGTCATGTAGTCCTCGGCGCCGTGTCCCGGCGCGGTGTGGACCAGGCCCGTGCCGTCTTCGAGGGTGACATAGTCCGCCGCGACGACGCGGTAGACGCTGAGCGACGACACGCTCACACCCTGCGGCAACGCCGCGGGGTTGATCTTCGAGAAGTCCGGCGAGGGCGCGATGAACGGGTGGCGGTACTTCAGGCCGACGAGTTTGTCGCCCTTGGTGGTGGCCAGGACCTTCACCGACTCGGCCTTGGCCTCCTTGGTCACTTTCTCAACCAGCGACGACGCCATGACGGTGATGTTGCCGTCGACGCGCACCAGCGCGTACTCAAACGCGGGGTTCACGGCGATCGCCAGGTTCGCCGGGAGCGTCCACGGCGTGGTGGTCCAGATCATGAAGCATGGGCGCTGACCGGGGCGGCCCGAATCACCCTCGTCCCTCTCAGTTGCTTCGCCATCATCTCCCCCGACTTCCTCCGCGCCCTCCGCGTGCGCCACAGCGGCCTCTTCCGGAGGGAAGCCGAACGCGTCATACACCGCGTCGGCGTCCGCCGCCTCGAAATCCACATACACCGAGATGTCCTCGCGGTCTTCGTATTCCAGTTCCGCGTCCGCCAGCGCCGTCTCGTTCGCCACGCTCCAGTGCACGGCCTTGAGCTGGCGGTACACCAGCCCCTGCTCGACCAAATCGGCGAAGACCTCGAGTGTTGCGCCCTCGTACTCCTTGCTCATCGTCAGGTACGGACGCTCGTAGTCGCACAGGGCCAGAAACTTCTTGAGCTGGCCCGATTGCAACTTCTGGTACTTCTCGGCGTGCTTCTGGCACTCGCGCCGGATTGCCATGCGGCGCTGGTCGTCGGGCAGCCCGGCGATCTTCTCGAGCTTCCCCGCCGCCGCGAGCTCGGTCATCACCTTGTGCTCGATGGGTAGGCCGTGGCAGTCCCAGCCCGGCACAAAGCGGCACTGCTTGCCCGCCATGAGTTTCGACCGCACCACGAAGTCCTTCAGGCACTTATTGAGCATGTGCCCCAGGTGCAGGTTGCCGTTGGCGTACGGCGGGCCGTCGTGGAACACAAAGCGCGGCGAACCCGCCGCCTCGCGCGAGCCCTGCACCTTCTCGTACAACCCCATCGCGTCCCACGACTTGATGGTCGCCGGCTCGTTCTGCACCAGGTTCGCCTTCATCGGGAAGGCGGTCTTGGGCAGGTTCAGGGTGTCCTTGTAGCGGCTGGCCTGGGCCTTTTCGCCCTCCCGGGCGGCGGGGGCAGGGGAGGTCGATCCGGGATTGGTCGGGGTCGTGGACATGGGGCGGATGGTAGGGGCCAAACGCCAACCGACCCATGTTCGGAGCTCTTGCGGCGGTGCCCTGAGATCGGTGGGGCAGGCTTCCAGCCTGCCTCCTGAGATGAATGACAGGCTGGAAGCCTGCCCCACCAGAATGAAAAAAGCCCGGCACTCAACCGGAGTCGAGCGCCAGGCCTCGTGGGGGTCAGAGCACGCCGCTGGAAAACGCCATCGCCGCACCATCGCCGCGCGGCTGGGCCGCGGACCGATTGAGTGGGTTCGGCATCTCCCCGATGCGGTACGAATCAAGAAACCCGGCGGGAAAGACAGACACCCCGCCACACCCTGATACGCACGTATCCCCGGCCGGTTCCCGGGTTTCGTGAAAGTGCTCGCGGCGAACAAACCCGCCCGGAACGGCCGCGGGCTACTTCAGCCCGTCCGGCAACTCCGCGTGGATGAGCTTCAACTCCTCGGCCTTCTCGCGCGGCATCACCAGCGTCGCCTCCTTGGTGTGGACGACGATCAGGTTCTCGCACCCCAGCACGGCGACGTAATGCGACGGATCGTCGCTCACCACCTGGGTGTTCGAGCACTTCAGAACGCGACCGGCCGCGCCGCCCCCCGGTGCCGCGGGCAGCGACACGCGGTTGCCCTGTTCGTCGGCGCTGAGCGTCTCGCCGTAGCTGGGCCACGAGCCGACATCGAGCCACGTGAGGTCCATGATGACCGTGCAGACCTTGACGCTGCTCGCCTCGTTCGGTGTGCCCGCGGCCCGCGCCTGCTCACGCGTCGCCGGCTCCATGATCGCGTAGTCCACGCTGATCTTCGGCAGCGTCGGGTACACCTCGTCCAGCACCTTGCGCTGATCGGGCGTCCCCCACGCGGCCTGGATCTTCATCAGGCCCTCGTAACTCTCGGGCTTGTAGCGGCGCAGGCAGTCGAGGATCGTCGACGCCTTCCACACGAACATCCCGCTGTTCCACCCGAACACGCCGGATTCGAGGTACGCCTGAGCGCGCACGGCGTCGGGCTTCTCGACGAAGCGCTCCACCTTGTACGCCAGATTCTGCGTCCCCGGCAGGCCCCGCCCGCGCTCGACGTAGCCGAACCCCGTCGCCGCGTGCGTCGGCTTGATGCTGAAGGTGACGAGGCGCATGGGGTCGCTCTCGACCAGTTGGAACCCCAGGTGCATGAGTTCGGCGAACTTCTCCACCGGCTCGATCAGGTGGTCCGCCGTGAGCACGCAGAAGATCGCGTCCTTGTCCTGCTTCGCCAGCACCGCGGCGGTGAGCCCCACGGCGTTCACCGTGTCGCGCCCCACCGGCTCGCCGATGATCTGCTCATCGGTGAACTGCGGCATCGCCGCGCGGATCAGCCCGCGGTACGACTCGCTGGTACAGATGGATCGACGGGCCTGCGGCACCACGTCGCGCAAACGGTCGGCGCTGATCTCCAGCAGCGACGCCTTCGCGCGGCCTCTGCCCCGATCAATGAACGGCACGAGCTGCTTGGGCAGGCTCTTGCGGCTCATGGGCCACAAACGGGTGCCGGAACCGCCGGCCATGATCATCGCGTGTCGCATGGTGGAGAAGGCACTAGGCACTGGGCATCAGGCACTAGTGACGGAAAGAAGCGTGGTGGGGAGAAGGGTGGCCGATCCGGCATCCGAACCTAGTGCCCAGTGCCTAGTGCCCGATGCCTTCCCCCTCATCCTACGGCAAACGACGCCGCGAGAATCTCGTCGGCGGACATCTTCGCCGCACGCTCGCCAACTTCTTTCAGCACCGCCCGGACGCGCCCCTCGGCCTCGGCCCGTTCCTC
>CAYZFW010000298.1:0-4397 GCA_964477615.1 uncultured Phycisphaeraceae bacterium
GAAGACCACGCCCCCCGGCCCCCCCCCGGCCCCCCCGGCACCCCCCGGCCACGCAGAGGAGAACACCATGACGAAGTTCCGTGACGCTGTGCTTTGGGCCACTATCGGCGGCGCCGTGGTGTACCTCATGACCTCGGGTGGCGCGGGCGGCTTCTCGGCGGGCAAGGCCGACGCCGCAGCTGCCCAGGGCGCAACCGCGCGCGGCGTGGGCCCGACCTGCGTCGGCGATCTGGACAACAGCGGCAGCGTCAATACCGCGGACCTTGTCATCTTCCTCGGCGCGTTCGGGACCACCTGCATCGTCGATACCGACGGCGACGGCGTCCCCGACAGCACCGACAACTGCGCCTTCTTCTGCAACGTCACCCAGGCCGATCTCGACGGCGACGGGGTGGGCGACCGCTGCGACAACTGCCTCCAGACCCCCAACCCCAACCAGAGTGACTCCGATTTCAACGGCGTCGGCGACGCCTGCCAGGGCCTCGCCACCGACAACGATCAGGACGGCATCGACGACCCCGCCGACAACTGCCCCTCACTCTTCAATCCCAACCAACTGGATTCCGACGGCGACGGCCTCGGCGACGCCTGCGACAACTGCCCCTTCAACTTCAACCCGGGCCAGGAGGACGCAGACAACGACGGAGTCGGCAACCCCTGCGACAGCACCATCGACAACGACGGCGACGGCTTCGCACTCGAACAAGGCGACTGCGACGACAACGACCCCGCCAGAAACCCCGGCGCGTTCGACCCCTGCGGCGACGGCATCGATCAGAACTGCGACGGTGTGGACGGGTGAACTCGGGTTCGTCGATCAACACATGATGCCACGCTGGACCGTCTTCGGCCCGTCATACTCCCGGTTGTCGCGAGTCCACGAACCCGGCCACGGCGTTACGCTGATTCCCCCGCGCCTTCCTCATCCAGCCCGCTGGTCTTCATCACTTCACGCATGACGAGTGTCGCGTAGGCGCCGCTCGGAAGGTCGAAGGCGCAGCGCACGTACTCGCCGTGCTCGTCGCTGCCGCCTTCCACGAGCGGGTCTTTCAGCGGCACGCGGAGCGGGCGGCGGCCGCCTGAGGCGAAGCCGTAGCGCCTGTGGAACTTCTCGATGTTCTTCAGGCTCACGCCGCTGGACTCGAACACACTGCGCTCGATCTCGCCCTGTCGCCCCGCGGCCTCGGTCATGCGGTGGCCCCAGATGGGCCCGCTGGGGCTGATTTCCAGCGACGACAGGCGGCCGGGCAGCTCTTCCTTCGCCAGTTCCTCGGCGTTGATACGGAACACCGCGCCGCCGACGTGCCGGAATGCGAGATCGCCGTCGATCAGCGTGGAGAGCAAGCCGTTCTCGATGCGCCACGCGAGCACCTGATTGAAAAGGTGACTCTGAAACGCGTTGACCCAGAACTGGCGTTGGCGGAAGTGGATGCTTTCGACGACCTTCCGTGCCGGCATCCCCTTGGCGAGCGCCTTGCACGCCTGGCGCTCGGTGTGCTGGTCGCCCGTGAAGTGCTGCACGGCGTGCTGGAAGTTGCCCTTCGCATACGCCGTGCGCGCCTCGGCGTTGAACGTCGGGTACGAGGGGTCGGGCCCCAGGAGCTCATCGAGCATCGTCTGCTCGTCACCCAGCAGGAGGGCGCGGCCGAGACGGTGGTTGTTCAGGCGGTTGCCGAACCGCTGCTCGCCGAAGAAGTTCGGCACGCCGTGCTGCTCGAGGTGGCGCAGCACCTTCTCGGCCTTGATGGCATCGACCGCGCGGACGCCTCTGACCTTGATCGAAAACCGGTTGCCCTTGAGGTGCCCGGTGCGGAGCTTGTTCGTGTGCAGGTCGGCCCACAGCACGCTGAGCTTGTCGTGACGCAGGCTGGGGAAGTCCTCGGGCTTCTTCTTCGGCACGTGCACACTGACCACCTGGCGCGTGACGGCCTTGCGGTCCTTCAAACCCGCGTACCCCACGGCACGGTCATCGACATTGAAATGATCGGCGATGAGCTGCAGCGCCTGCGTGGTCGAGAGGTCTTTCTTCTCGATGAGCAGGTAGATGTGCTCGCCCTGGCCGCAGGGGTCGTAGAGGGGGATCTCTTCAACGAGAAAGTCCTCGTGCCGCTGCTTGATCGAGCCGCCGAGGCCGGGGACGTCGGGCGTGGCGAAGGGGACTTCGGCGAGAGAGATGCTGTTGCTGGCGGCGGGGGTGAAGGTTCCGGGGGCCGGGGGGGTGGGGCTGATTCCGGGAGTTGTGGTGGTTGGGGTGGTGGGCATGGGGGGGGTGGGGGTGGGGGGTGGCAGAAGGGAAGCATAGGGAGGCACACCATTGGGCATCGTGCCAAGCACTAGCACTTCGCATCGCCTCGGGTCACCGCGCGGGCTCGATTACCAGGCCATCCCCCCGCAAGGATGGTCAACGCGGCCCGTTGCGGTCGTATGCGTCACGGCAGCCGCTGGTTCGGTAGCACGCTGACACTGCCGTCGTTCGCAACGGCCATGTCAAGGTCGCCGTCGGCGTCGAGGTCGCCTAAGGACACGCCCCCGGGGCCGACGCCCGCAGCGAAATTGACTCGAGCCACAAAGGTGCCGTCGCCGGTGTTCAGCAGCACGCTGACGTTGTTACTGCTGATGTTCGCGACGGCCATGTCAAGGTCACCGTCGGCGTCAAGATCGCCCAAAGAAACGCTGGTCGGGCTTCTACTCGCGGCGTAGTTGACTGGTGCCGCGAAAGTGCCATTGCCGGTGTTGAGCAGCACGCTGACGTTACCGCTGCTGAAGTTCGCGACAGCCATGTCGAGGTCGCCGTCGCCGTCGAGGTCGCCTAGGGACACGCTGTACGGGAGGTTGCCTGCGGCGTAGTTGACCGGGGCCGCGAAACTGCCCTTGCCGATGTTCAGCAGCACGCTGACAGTGCCGCTGTTGATTCGGTTCGCGACGGCCATGTCGAGGTCGCCGTCGGCGTCGAGATCGCCCAGGGATACGCTATACGGGACGATGCCCGCGGCGTAGTTGGCTGGTGCCGCGAAGTTGCCTTTGCCGGTGTTTAGCAGCACGCTAACGTTGCCGCTGTTGAAGTTCGCGACGGCCATGTCAACATCGCCGTCGCCGTCGAGATCGCCCAGAGAAACGCTGGTCGGGCCGCTACCCGCGGCGTAGTTGACCGGGGCCGCGAATCTGCCGTTGCCGGTGTTCAGCAGCACGCTAACGTTGGCGCTGACATTGTTCGCGACGGCCATGTCGAGGTCGCCGTCGGCGTCGAGGTCGCCCAAGGAGGCACTGGTCGGGCCGTCGCCTGCATCGAACTGCTGCCCTGGGAAGAGCGGGCCGCTCCTGGGGCACGCCAGCCCAAAGCGTCCCAGAAATACCACTAAGTCCTCCGTGCTGATGCACGGGTCCGCCTCAGCGAGGTTCGCCAGCGGTCGGTAGTTCGCATCGCCCGGGCAGGTGCCGAAGGCGGGGAGGAACCGCACCAGATCGAAAGTGTCGCGGACGCCGTCGGCGTTGAGGTCGCCGGGGCAGGGTGCGGGAACCGCCTGAGTCGAGACCGGTTCGGGCCGCGCCATCGCCGGATCGACCGCGAGCAGACCGAGGGCGACCGCACACACCGCACGCAGCACATGGCGGAACTTCATCCGAGCGCTCCTGTTGATCGAGAAGAGTGATCCCCGAATCAGTGTATGCCCAAGAGCCGTCTTCGCAAGAAGAAGTCTTGGAACGCACGGACGCTAATTCTGATTGGAGGCCACCTTATAAACGCCCTTTCCAAGCGTCCCCCGCCGCAACGCAGCGTTTGTGGGTCGTCCCCATCACCGGCTGGAAGCCGGTGCCACCCGGCGTGGTGCAGCCGCGGAGGATGGCAGGCAGGCGGCCTGCCCCGTCGTACTACGCGTCGCCCTGTGCTCCGGCAAGCACATGCTCTTCGACATAAATGGGCACTCCCCCGGCGATCCCCAGCGCAATCGCGTCGCTCGGCCTCGAATCAATCTCGATCAGCGAGTTGTCGCTCCGCAGCACGCGGAGTTTGGCGAAGAACGTGTGCTCGGCGAGGTCGTTGATGACGATGGATTCGAGTTGGCCGCCGAAGGCCTCGATGAGGTTCGCGAGCAGATCATGCGTGAGCGGGCGTTTCATGGGCGCGCCCTGGAGTCGGCGCTTGATCGCCTCGGCCTCGGCGAGCCCGATGAGGATCGGGAACTTCCGCTCGCCGTCGACCTCCTTCAGTTCGATCACCTGGAGGTCCTGCAGTTCGCAGATGAGGATGCGCGAAAGTTCCATGAGCACGGCCATGAACGGATGCTCCTGAACGGAAAACACCGACACCACCCACACACGGCGGGATGCTACGCCGCCCGCGCGGCGCGGCGAAGGGCACGACACCGGCCCTTGGAGAACCCCGTGAATCCCACGGA
>CAYZFW010000299.1:0-2358 GCA_964477615.1 uncultured Phycisphaeraceae bacterium
GCGGCCCAGCGTGGTGTAGGTGGGCGCGGTGTACATGTTGGCGATGCGGATCACCCCGCGGCCCGGGCCGCCGACGGCGTCGTTAAGACCGATGAAGGTGTCGGTCGCGGTGTCGTAGTCGAGCCCGCCGAAGTCGGTGCTCGCAGGGGTCGCGGCGATGAGCGAGGCAACGCCGCTCACCGGATTGATCTCGTAGAAGCCCGGCAGCGTGACCGAGCGGTACCCCACAAGCCGGTCCCGCACCGTGTCATAGGCCAGACCGGTGATGCTGATCGTCGCGGCGTTGAAGGTGATCGTCACGGGGTTCGATGGCGTCAGGCCCGCGAGGCTGAAGGGACTGGAGCGCAGCGCCGAGCCGTTGTTCCAGTACAGCGTGTTGGCGTTGCCGTTGTACGCCATGCCCCACGCCGTCGCGGTCGCTCCCGCGAGCAGGTTGGTGGGTGTGTTGGTGTTGACGTCAACGTGCCAGATGCCGGGGTTGGTCTGGTCGTTGCCGACAAGCAGCTGCGCGGAGGCGACCGACGGCAACGCCAGCGCCGCGCACAGCACGAGAGCGGAAACGTTCTGCATGGTTTGATCCTCCTGTTCGGGCACCGGAGGTTGCGCCCGAGTGACGTGTGTGAAACCTCGACTCACAACCTCGGAAAGCACGAGCAAAGCCCGCGATTCCCAAAGTCGCGAGGCAAGGTCGGCGGCCTCCTACGCCTCAACTGTTCGTATTCTGAAGAAACAAACGGCGCAGTTCAACGGTCTTCTCGGACATCTTGGCGCACCGGGCCGTCCCCTGCCCGCGCCGTGCGAACAGGCTGCGAACGCACGGCGAGTCGTCCGCTGGCCTTTGGCGGGCGTGGCGGAGTCAAAGCTCATTGTGAGCGGCTTACCAGCACTGTTTGCTTCGCCAATCCCCCACGGCCCGATACCATCGCAACAAAGCGTGCCACTGAGCGTTTGGCTCAGGTACGTGTCCCCTCCTCGGTGACGGATCACCCCGCGCCCGTGCGCTCACGCCCCATGCCGAACGCGCTTCCCACCGCCTCGCTCGCCCCGGTCCCCAAGGCCGAGTGGTCCTACGACCACGCACGCCACCTGCTGCTCCGCGCGGGCTTCGGCGGCACACCGCAGCAGTACCGCCTGCTCGCCGAGTGGGGTCCTGAGAAATCTGTCGACCATGTCTTGAACTTCGAGAAGGTCACGAGCTTCCCCGCTCCGCCGCTCGACCCGCCGCCCGAGGGGTTCAAGAACGACATCATGCGTCCGCCCACCGCAGCGGAGCGCGCCGTCGCCGCCCGCGCCCGCCAGGCCCAGGATGAGGACACGCTCGCTGCCATTCGCATCGACCGCCAACGCCGCGAGCGCGAAGACCGCGACCAGATCAGGTCCATGCAGAAGTGGTGGCTGAAGCGGATGATCGAGACGCCGCGCCCGCTGGAAGAGAAGATGACGCTCTTCTGGCACGGGCACTTCGCGACCAGTTACCGCACCATCGAGAACTCGTGGCACCAGTTCATGCAGAACGCGCTGTTCCGCAGGCACGCCGCGGGGAACTTCGCCGACCTTCTCCGCGCCATCGTGCGCGACCCGGCGATGCTGAAGTACCTCGACAACGACGAATCCCGCAAGGGCCGCCCCAACGAGAACCTCGCCCGCGAGATCATGGAACTGTTCGCGCTTGGAGTCGGCAACTACACCGAGCGCGACATCAAAGAGGGCGCCCGCGCCCTCACCGGGTACTCGTTCGATTTCAACGACTTTGTTTTCCGTCAGGACGGCCACGACAACGCCGGGAAGACCATCCTGGGCCCATTCGTCGGCGACGACTTCGTGGGCCTCATCCTCGCCCACCCCGCGTGCGCCCGCTTCATCGCCGCCAAGGTGTACCGCTTCCTCGTGAACCCCATGGCCGGCGACACCGCGCCGGGAACGCCGGGCGCGAAGCCCGCCGAGCAGGTAATCGCGCAACTGGCTTCGCAGCTCAGCGCCTCGAACTACAACCTCCGCCCCATGCTCCGCACCCTGCTGCTGAGCCGCCACTTCCACGACCCCGCCAACCGCAACGCCCACATCAAGAGCCCCGCCGAACTCGTCGTCGGCATGGTCCGCTCGCTCCGCACGCCCGTCCGCGACCTGGGCGTCCTTAACGACGCCCTCGACCTCATGGGACAGAACCTCTTCTTCCCCCCCAACGTCGCAGGCTGGTCGGGCGGGCGCAACTGGATCAACACCTCCACCCTCTTCGTCCGCCAGAACATCGCCAACTGGTACTACGTCCTGATTCACTGGCTGGCGGCGCTGTTTGCCTGGAAACTGTGCCGCGATCAGGGGGGGTCGGAATGGGCGGCGCTGCTGGGCGGGTTGCTC
>CAYZFW010000299.1:2368-4385 GCA_964477615.1 uncultured Phycisphaeraceae bacterium
CCAAGGGCTACGACCCCCTCGCCGCCACCGATCGCTACGACCCCTCCCCACTGCTCGAAGACCTCGCCAGCGTCTCGCCCGGCAGCGAGAGAGACCAGGCCGCCGTGGCGAAATACCTGCTGCGCTTCACCCTCGGCGACGAACCCAGCGAGGACAACCTCGCGCTCATCACCGACCACTTCAACCGAAACGACGGCGTCAACCCCTCGTCCCTCACCACTGCCCTCAGCCTCATCACCGCCATGCCCAACTACCAACTCTGCTGATGATGACCCCGGTATCGAGACCCGTGCCACGGCTTGGCGTCTTCGACAAGCCGTGCCCCGCGAACGCCCAAGAGCACGGCTTGTCGAAGCGCCAAGCCGTGGCACGATGGCCGGATTTGAGATTTGAGATTTGAGTTTTGAGTTCTGAGTTCCCCCATGAACACCCCGCACACACGCCGAGCCTTCCTCACCCGCGGCATCACCCTCGCCTCCGCGGCGTTCACCGTGCCGGCGTTCATCGACCTCTCTGCACGCACCCTCGCCGCGCAGGTCCGGCCCGGTCAGACCTCCAACCCCGGCGTCGCCGATGACCGCGTGCTCGTCGTCATCCAACTCGCCGGCGGAAACGACGGCCTCAACACCGTCGTCCCCTTCGGCGAGCCCGCCTACTACAAAGCCCGCACCGGTATCGCCATCCCGCAGAACGAAGTCCTCCGCCTCTCCAACGCCGACGGCGTCGGCCTCCACCCCAAGCTCGCCGCCCTCCGCGATCTCTACGACGACGGACAACTCTCCATCATCCAGGGCGTCGGCTACCCCAACCCCAACCGCTCGCACTTCAAGAGCATGGACATCTGGCACACCGCCGACACCACCGGCACCGGTGAGGGCTGGCTCGGCCGCTACTTCGACAACCAGTGCAGCGGCACCGCGGGCGGAGCCTCCGGCGGCTGCACCTCCGACGCCGGCATCGCCCTGGGCCGCACCGCCCCGCTCGCCATGGAAGGCCGCGTCTTCAAGCCCGTCGCCTTCGAGTCACCCGACCTCTTCCGCTGGACAGGCGAGGACATGAACGACGAGGAACTCGCCAAGGCCTACCACGAGATCACCCGCGGCACCCCCGACAAAAGGCCATCAACCGACCCGCACCAGCACGACGACTCCGCGAATTTCCTCACCCGCACCGCCCTCGACGCCCAGATCGCCTCCGACCGCATCCGCAAAGCCGTCGACCGCAAGCCCGAAACCGAATACCCCCGCACCGGGCTGGGCCGCCAACTCATGATGGTCGCGAGCATGATCGCCGCCGGCATGCCCACACGCGTCTACTACGTCTCCCTCGGCGGCTTCGACACCCACGCCGGCCAGGGCAACATCAACGGCGGGCACGCCAACCTCCTCGAACAGTTCGCCCAGTCCCTCAAGGCCTTCTACACCGACCTGAAGCAGCAGGAGAACGACACAAGAGTTCTCACCATGACCTTCAGCGAGTTCGGCCGCCGCGTCGCCCAGAACGCCAGCAACGGCACCGACCACGGCACCGCCGCCCCCATGTTCCTCGCCAGCCCAATGGTCCGCCCGGGAATCCTCGGCAACCACCCCAGCCTCACCAACCTCGACAACGGCGACCTGAAACACACCGCGGACTTCCGCAGCGTCTACGCCGGGATTCTGCAGCAGTGGCTCAGGGCCGATCCGGAGAAGGTGCTGGAGGGACGGTATCAGGCGGCCAAGGTGGTCAAGGTATGAACGATGGCCGTCTCGCTGTTTCAGGGGCATGCTCACGTCCCCGTGAGCATGTCGAACGCCTTCAAGGAACCGAAGACATCCCCACCCCGTGCCACGACTTTGATTCCGATCAAAGTCGTGCTCTGCGCCCCCGGCCATCCCTCCTCCCTCGATGCCTTGACGCCTTCGGGGCGTTCCTTGATGCCTTCCGAGAAAATCTCCACCACACCGACCACAAGCGCGCACAACATCCCGGTCACTACACCAGTTCCCATTTGCATCCCGCCGCCGCCGGGGAATAC
>CAYZFW010000300.1:0-4380 GCA_964477615.1 uncultured Phycisphaeraceae bacterium
GGGCCTCTTGCAGACGGGCCCCGAACTTGAAGCTGTGCGAGGGGACGACGCGGTCGTCGTGGTCGCCGGTGATGATGATCGTGGCGGGGTACTTCACGCCCTCGATGACGTTGTGCAGCGGCGAGTAGGCCATGAGGGCCTTGAACTCTTCGGGGTCCTCGCTCGAGCCGTAGTCATCCTTCCACGCCCAGCCGATGGTGAACTTGTGGAAGCGGAGCATGTCGAGGACGCCGACGACGGGGATGGCGACCGCGAAGAGGTCGGGGCGCTGCGTCATGACGGCACCGACCAGCAGGCCGCCGTTGCTGCCGCCCATGATCGAGAGCTTCTGCGGGCTGGTGTAGCGCTCGGCGATGAGGTACTCAGCGGCGGCGATGAAGTCGTCGAAGACGTTCTGCTTCTTGAGCTTGGTGCCGGCCTTGTGCCACTCTTCGCCGTATTCACCGCCGCCGCGGATGTTGGCAGAGGCGTAGACGCCGCCCATTTCCATCCAGGCGAGGTTGGCGACGGAGAACGAGGGGGTGATGGGGATGTTGAACCCGCCGTAGGCGTAGAGCAGCGTGGGGTTGTTCCCGTCGAGCTTGAGGCCCTTCTTGGCGGTGATGAACATGGGGACGCGGGTGCCGTCCTTGCTGGAGTAGAAGACCTGCTTGGTCTCGTAGTCGGCGGGGTTGAAGTCGACCTTGGCCTGCTTGAGCTGGGTGCTCTTGCCGGTGGTCATGTCGTAGCGGAAGGTGGTGGGCGGGTAGGTGAAGGAGGTGAAGGAGTAGAAGGTCTCGGTGTCGGTGCGCAGGCCGCCGAAGCCGCCAGCGGAGCCGATGGTGGGGAACTCGACATCGCGGACGTGCTTGCCGGTGATATCGAAGATCCGCACCTGCGTCGCGGCGTCCTTGAGGTACGTGCAGACGAACTGGTTGTTGGTGATGTTCGCGCCCTGGAGGACGTTCTCCGCCGCGGGGATGACGACCTTCCAGTTGTCCTTCGCGGGGTTCTTGGTGTCGATGGCGATGACGCGGGCCTTGGGTGTGTTAAGGTTGTTCTTGAAGTAGAAGACGGGGCCGTCGTTGCCCAGGAACTGGTATTCGGCCTCGAACGAGTCGATGAGCGTGACAAAGTCCGAAGGCCCGGGGATCTTCTTCGCGCCGGGGGCCTTGAGGTCGTAGTACAGCACTTGGTTCTTGTCGTCGGTGCCCTTGCCGATGGAGAGGATCACGTAGTTGCCGTCCTCGGACTCGGCGGCGTACGCCGACCAGTCGGGCTCGCTGGGGCTCTCGTACACCAGCACGTCGTCGCTCTGCGGCGTGCCGAGGGTGTGGTAGTAGAGCTTCTGGAACTTGTTGAGGGTCTGGAGCTTGGACTCGCCTTCCTTCGGCTCGGCGAAGCGCCCGTAGTAGAACCCCTTGTTGTCGAGGCTCCACGCGGGCTGGGTGAACTTGGTCCACTTGATGACATCGGGCAGGTCCTTGCCTGTGGCGACGTCGCGCACCTGCCACTGCACCCAGTCGGAGCCGCCCGAGGCGGTGCCGTAGGCGACGAGCGAGCCGTCCTGCGTGAAGCTGATGCCCGAGAGGGCGACGGTGCCGTCGGACGAGAAGTTGTTGGGGTTGATGAACTCGCGCGGCTCGGCGTCGAGCGAGTCCTGGATGAACATGACCGACTGCGCCTGCAGGCCGGAGTTCTTGTAGAAGGCGTAGCGGCTGCCGATCTTCGACGGCGCGGAGTAGCGCTCGTAATCCCACAGCTTGGTCAGCCGGGCGCGGATGGTCTCGCGCTCCGGGATCCGGCGCAGGATCGTGTTGGTCATCTTGTTCTGGCCGTGCACCCAATCGGCGACGACCGGATCGGTTGTCGCGTCGCCCTCGAGCATGGCGTAGGGATCGGGCACCTTGACGCCGTGGTACTCGTGGACCACCTCGCTAAGGGGGATCACGGGGTACGGGATGGACATGCCGCGGAACTCGTTGGGGGGCTGCGGCGCGTCCTTGGGTTTGGCGCGGGCGGGCTCGCCGTCGCCGGCAATGGCGGCGGCGGCGGCCAGGGCGAGGGCGGCAAGGCCCGCGAGGGACTGCCCGAGGCGGATTCGAGACATGGGCTGCTCCTTAGAGGTGACGTTCATGGCGTCCAGATCATGGTGGCCGGGCGATTCTGCGTGTGACGGCCTGCGGCCAATGAACAGACGGCCCCGCGACGGGGCCCGGTCGGGAAATGGTATCGGGAAAGGGGGCTTGGGTTGCGGAAGGCCCCTGCGACGCCGGGGGCGGCAAGGGCTGACTCGCCAGCCGGGTTCGGATGTACCCTCCCGCCATGCACCGCGCCCCCCTGCTGCTCGCCCTCGTCGCGTTCCTGTGCCTCACCTCGTGCGCTGCCCGGCGGCAGCCCATCCTCGATCAGCCCGAGGTGCTGCACATCGTGCTCGTGAAGCTCAAGTCCGTTTCTGACGCGCAGGCGCTGGTGAACGACACGCAGAGCACGCTTGGTTTGGCAAGCGAGACGCACGCGCTCACGCCGGGGGTGGCGCTGGGGATCGAGCGGCCCGAGGTCGACGACGACTACACCGTGGCGTTCCTCATGGAATTCCGCGACCCGGCCTCGTACCAGCGGTACCTCGAGAGCGAGGAGCACAAGGCTCTGGTAGGGCGCTGGCTGCCGCGGGTGGAATCGCTGCGGGCGTTCGATGTGCAGCGGGCATATGCACGGAGCGCCGCGGGCATGAGCAAGATCTACGGCGGTGAGGCCGTGCGCCGACGCCGCACGTGGACCGAGAACATCACCGAACCAGCGAAGTTGAAGTGAGTTGACAACGCATCTGAGCCGCGACCGTCCGGGAGCGGCCGTGTGTTGGTTCCGCGCGCACAAAACCTCGCAAGGGCCACCGGCCGGGGCCGGTCCCTCACGGTCGCGGTTCGGTTGGATTGGGAGCGCTCCCCCTCCGCGCCGGGTCAATGCCGGTAGGTGATCCGCGCCTTCGACAGGTCGTACGGGCTGATCTCCACCGTCACGCGGTCGCCCGGGAGGATGCGGATGTAGTTCTGGCGCATTTTGCCCGAGACGTACGCCAAGACCTCCACCTGGTTGGGGAGCTTCACGCGGAACATCGCGTTGGGGAGGGCGTCGAGCACCTCGGCGTCCATCGTGAACTTGTCTTCTTGCTTGGGCATGCGCGGGGTCGGTCCGATCCGGGAGTGTCCGGGAGGGGGGCTGAAAATGCAGGTGGAAGCGAAGGGGAAGACTATAGCGGGGAAGCGCCGTGGGCGTCTGAGCCTCATTCCCCCCCGATTGCCCGCCTGTCCACTCTCGTGCGCGTTCACCGGGCCGTGAGCACTTCCGCTCCATCGCCCGTTACCAGCACCGTGTGCTCGACGTGGCACGCGTCGGTGCCCGTGGCGGTGCGGGCCGTCCACGGGTCGGCACCGCCGGAGCGGACGCGCGAGCGGTTCGCCGGGCCGGGTGGATTCCCTGGCAGCCACGCCTTGGGCGGGTCGAGGGTGAGGATCGGTTCGACGGCGATGGTCATGCCGGGCAGCAGCGTGAAGTCGTCGCCGATGTAGCCGGTCCAGAAGCAAGGGGCCTTGGGCGGCTCGTGCAACTGGCGACCAATCGCGTGCCCGACGAACTCCGTCACCACGCCGAACTCGTGCCGGCGGGCGTACGCCTCGGCGGCCGCGGCGACGACGCTCCACCTCACGCCGGGCTTCATCGCGCGGACGCACAGATCGAGCACGGCGCGGGTGTGCTGCACCAGCCGGAGTCGCTTGCGCGCCAGCGGCGAGGACGCGAGCAGTGACTCGGAAACCTGCTCCCCCACCACCACGCTGTCGGCGTTGTCGGCGCACCAGCCGTCCAGACGCAGCCCGACATCGATCGAGACGAGGTCGGTGCGTTCGATGACGCGGGGGCCGGGCACCCCGTGGACGATCTCATCGTTCACGGAGATGCAGCACACGGCGGGGTACGGCGGGTTCTTGCCCTGCACATAGCCGCGGAACAGCGGCTCGGCCCCGAGCTCGTGCATGCGGGAGTCAACGGCGGCGGCGATGTCTGCAGTGGTGATGCCGGGGTGGGCGGAGCGCAGCGCGACGGCGAGACAGTCCGCCGCGGCGCGTGCGGCACTGCGGAGCGACTCGATTTCCTCAACGGTGCGGGCCGGGGCTTGGTTGGTGCGCTGCAGCACGTCGGGATCGTACGGCACCGGCCGCCCACACCAAGGAAAACGGCCCTGATCGTGTGATCGGGCCGTTTGGTGAGGCTTGGAATGTGGTCGAGTCCACGAGAAGTCGGCTCGGAGAGCCGACGTACCATTTTGATCAGGCGAGGCGGCCGCGGATCTTGGGGCCGCGTCCGCCGTGCTCGGCACCGCCGAGGAAACCCGAGTAGTTCCGC
>CAYZFW010000301.1:0-4366 GCA_964477615.1 uncultured Phycisphaeraceae bacterium
CAAGCCGTGTCCACAATCGTGTCCGTGGTGCGCAAGCTCGGCTTGTCGCGGACGCCAAGCCGTGGCACGGCAGAGGCTCGCTTACTTCCGCAGCGCCTCCCGCAGCCCCTCTTCCAGGTTCTTGCGTGATGCCGCATCGGTCGTCCGCGCGATCACCATCTTCCACATCGCCTCGACGCCCGGCTTGCCCTCGGCCTTCCGCACCGCGGGTGTGAGGTCTTCCAGGTCTTCGAGTGCGCACAGTTCGCGGACGGCGCTCTTCATCGCCGTGAGGGTCTCGGGCGTTGGGCTGTCGTTCAGCGTGGGCCGGCAAGCTTGCCACAAGAGCGAGACGTAGAACGGATCATTCCGCATCTGGACCGGCATGGCAACGCACAGCGTGGCGACCGCGGCGGGGTCGCGGTCTCGGAACGCCGCCGGCATGCCGATGGCACCCAAGCGGGCACGGTCGGGCGCGGGCTTTCCGTCCTGCGCTTTGCCTTTTAGGCCGGCCACACACAAGCGGACCGCGTCCTTGTCGCGTCCCAGCATCACCAGCTCCGCCGCGGCCTGTTCGATTTTCCCGGCCTTGAGCGACTCCTTCACGGTATCGCCCATCGCCGTCAGGCCCGCGAGCGGCCCCTCGGTGGGGATGATCTCGTCCAGCCGCAGCGGCGGGGCCCCTGCGCACTGCAGCGGGTCGCCGAACACGTTGAGCTTGCCCAGCGGCGCGATCTCGTACCGCGCCGAGCACGAGAAGGGACCGCCGAACAGAAAGAACCGGCGGAAGAAGTCCGGCCCCGGCACAAACGCCGAGAGATACGGCTCATCCACCGACCCGTAGTAGCAGTACGCCCCGTTCTCCAGCCATCGCCCCGCGACGCTCGACCGGTGATGAACCACCTGGGCCGAGTACGAGTGCGTGAAGTGGACCACCGCGGGGAAGTTCAGCATCGGCACATCGAACGAGTACAGCTTCCCGGGCGAGAACTCGAAGTTCCACATCTGGCCCTTGGTGTTGATGTACGCCAGCGCCGAGCTGATCCCCCCGCGCGATGCGCCGCGGAAGTCGTTGGCGCTCGAGCGCGCCGGATCGAACGCAAGCTTCACCGGCGTCCCGGTGAGGATCTCCATGATCGGCTTGAGGTTGTATCGGCCGGTGAGCTGGTCGAACTCATAGCCGTCGAACGCCCACGCGCTCTCGACACCCAAGAATACCGACGACATGGCCCGGTACGCCGCGGTCCCCGCGTCTCCGAATACCTGCCCCGCGTAGCCCCAGCGTGTGAGGTCGGGCCTGCGGGCCAGGCGGTCGGTGAGGGCCATGGTCTGTTCGATCCCGCCGCTGCCGTGCCCCTTGATCTTCGACGGCGCGTTGGCGCACAGCGTGATGGCGTCGATGTCGTCACTGAGTTCCTCCCACTTCAGTTCCGTCGCCTTCGCGCCGTCCTCGATGGCGGTGATGAGCGAGGCGAGCTGCTGCGGGGCCATGGTGTCGCCGGGCGCTCCGCCGCCGACGAGGGAAGGATCGAGCCACGCCAACACCTGCCCGCGCCCCGCCGCGAGCGTGATCGCCGCCGTCCACGCCGGGTCGGTGGGCGAGGCGTACACGACCCCCACCGGCTCGCTCCCGACTTCCTCCATGGCGGACTTCATGCCCGCGAAGTCCTCGCTCTCCCACGCCCCGAACACCACCGACGAGAGCTTCGCGGCCCGTGCCGCGGGATCCGCCGGCAGGTCTGTTCCACCCCCCGCCGCGCCCCTCTGCGACGCGTCCCACCGCAGCACCGCCCGAGGCAGAAACGCCCGCACAAACCGCGCGATGTTCTCACGCCCCAGGTCCGACCCGTCGTCGATCAGCACCGGGAAGCACTCCTCCGGCAGTCTCCACGCGGCGACCGCGTCGGCAAACTCCGACTCGTTCCTTACCAGCACCACCACCGGACGGACCTTGATCTTCTGTCGCAGCGCCTTGACCCGCTGCCCGAGTTTGATCGGCGCCGCCGTCTTTGCAACCTCCGGCCCGCTCTGTGCCTGCGCTCCCGTCCCCGACAAGTGCAAAGCCGCCGCCAGTGAAACAGCGGAGACGAAGGTGACTGGGAGTCGATACCCCGGCGCGGTGGTCTTGGGCTTCATACCCAACTGTATCGGTTGGGCACCCCAAAGGTTCGCAAGCCCCGCGCGATTCCCTCACGCCCCCGTCGCCATCAGCGTCCCCGCCAGCCCCCGGTACAGCCCGCACCGCCTCATCAGTTCTTCGTGCCGCCCTTGGTCGATCACCCGTCCCTGCTCCATCACCACGATGCGGTCGGCGTTCACCACCGTGCTGAGGCGGTGGGCCACGATCAGGCACGTCCGCACCTTGCCGAATTCCGCGATCGCGCCAGCGATCTGCGCCTCGCTCTCGGTGTCGATCATGCTCGTCGCCTCGTCCATGATGAGGATCGCCGGGTCGCGCAGGATCGCCCTCGCGATCGCGATCCGCTGCCGCTGGCCGCCCGACAGCGTCAGCCCCTGCTCTCCCACAGGCGTGTCGTACCCCTGCGGCAGCTTCTCAATAAACCCGTGCGCGTGCGCCCGCCGTGCCGCTTCTTCGATCTTCGCGCGCGGCGCCTGCTCGGGTGTCAGGCCGTAGGCGATGTTCGAGGCGATGGTGCCGCGGAACAGCACCGTTTCCTGCGTGACCACGCCGATCTGCCGGCGCAGGCTCCGGACCGACACCTTCCCGATGTCGTTCCCGTCGATCAGTACCCGCCCCGATGAAGGCTCGTACAGCCGCGGCACCAGGCTCAGCAGCGTCGTCTTCCCGCAGCCGTTCGGCCCCACGACGGCGACGCGCTCCCCGTGCGGGATGGTGAGTGAAACCCCCGCGAGCGCCGGCGTCTCCGCTCCGGGGTACGTGAACACCACGTCCTCGAAGGCAATGCTCTCGGCGTGACGCGCCAGCGTGGGGCGGCGCGTGTCGCGCACTTCTTCAAGCGGGCCGCCCAGGAGTTGCTGCAACCGTTCGCTGGCGGCGCGGGCGGTCTGGATTTCCTGGAGGATTCCCGTCAGCGGTTTCAGGCTTCCGCCGCAAACGGCGAGCGCGGTCAGCGCCGTGATAAAGCTCGTCGGGTCAAGATCGCCCGAGATGATCTGCTTCGCCGCCACGAGCGCCAGCCCGCCCGCCACGAACAGCGCGATCACCTCCATCAGCGGCGAGGCCACCGCTTTGGCCGTGCGAACCTTCATCGACTCCCGCAGCACGTCCTCGTTCGCCCGCGTGAAGCGCGCGATCTCGTACCGCTCCGCCCCGTGGACCTTCACGACGCGGAATCCCCGCGTCGCCTCGCCCGCCGCCTCGAGCAGCTTCGCCTGGCTCTGCATCTGTTTGCGGCTGGCCCGCGTGATGCGTTTGCCCAGCTTCCGCAGCACCACCGCGAGAATCGGCGCCACGACCACCGTGATGGCCGTCAGCCGCCAGTTGATGAAGAACGCCGCCCCCAGCGACGCGACGCCCTTGGTCACCTGCGCCACCGCCTTGCTCGTGAGCTGCTGGAAGCCCCGCTGCACCACCGACGAGTCCGAGATGATCCGCGAGATCAGGTCACTCGAAGCCCCCCGAACCACCTCGCCCAGCGGCATGTGCAGCACGCGGTGGAATGCCCGCCGGCGCAGGTCCGCCGCCGCACGTGTCGAGATGGTGAGCGAGAGATACTCGTGCAGGAAGTTCGCACACGCACCGACCACCGTCAGAACCCCCAGCGACAGCACGATCACCAGCACGGCGTTGAACGGCCCCGTCGGCAGCGCCTCAATCCAAGACCACGGCACCGTCGGGCGCGGCATCCCCAGCCACGTCTTGCCGATCTGCGCCACGTTCCACTCCGTCAGGATCGTCGGCAGGTCTTTGCGCTCGCCGTTCTCACCGAAGATGATCTTCAGCGTGTACCCCAGCCCGACGATCCCCGCGCCCAGCCCGCCCGCCGAAACAAACGCCATCACCAGCGCGAACACCGCGAGGCCGCGGTCGCGGAGCATGAGTCGGGCTTGGGACCAGAAGGGAGTCAAAGCGAAAAGTGAAAAGCAAAAAATGAAGACTCAGAGGCACCACGCTGCTGCTGCCGAACAGTCATCTTATTTTCGCTTTTCATTTTTCGCATTTCGCTTTCTCCCCCCAGTGCCTAGTGCCTAGTGCTAATGCCTAGTCCCAAGTGCCTTCCCACCCCCATACATCCCCGCCCAGTCGCGCCAGAACCCCGGGTACGTCTTGGCCACGCAACCCGGGTCGCGGATCACCACGTTGGGCCTTCGGAGTCCGATGATGGCCAGGCTCATCGCCATGCGGTGGTCATCGTAGGTATCGAAAACCACCTGCGCCGCCGACGGCGAGCAGTCGATCCCACCC
>CAYZFW010000302.1:0-4348 GCA_964477615.1 uncultured Phycisphaeraceae bacterium
TCGTACGGCAGTTTCTCGCCCGCCGCCACCCGGATCATCGTCTTCACGATGTCCACCCCGGTGATCATCTCGGTGATGGGGTGCTCCACCTGCACGCGGGTGTTCACCTCAAGCAGGTAGAAGTTCTGCTTGGCGTCCATGAGGAACTCGACGGTCGCCGCGCCGTGGTACCCCGCGGCCTTCACCAGCCGCGCCGCCGACTTGCACACTTCCTCGCGCTTCTTGGGGTCGATGTGCGGCCCCGGCGCCTCCTCGATCACCTTCTGGTGCCGCCGCTGCGTGGAGCAGTCGCGCTCATAGAGGTGGATGGCGTTGCCGTGCTTGTCGCCCAGGCACTGCACCTCGACGTGCCGCGCCTGCTCGAGGAACTTCTCGATGTACACGGCCCCGTTGCCGAACGCGGCCTTCGCCTCGGTGGACGCGTGCTTGATGTTCGCCCGCAGCGCCACCTAGTTGTGGCACACGCGCATGCCGCGCCCGCCGCCGCCCGCCGCGGCCTTGATGATCACCGGGTAGCCGATCTTCTTGGCCCACTCCACGGCGACCGACTCTTCCTCGATCGCCTCTTCCGGCCCCGGGAACGTCGGCACCTTCTCCTTGCGCGCCATCCGCTTGCAGTTGATCTTGTCCCCCAGCTTGCTCATCGCTTCCGGCGTCGGCCCGATGAACTCGATCTTGCAGTCCCGGCACACCTCGGCGAAGTGCGCGTTCTCGGAAAGGAACCCGTACCCCGGGTGCACCGCGTCGCAGTTGGCCACTTCCGCCGCCGAGATCAGCCGCGGGATGTTCAGGTACGACTGCGCCGCCGGCCCCGGCCCGATGCAGATCGCCCGGTCGGCCAGCCGCAGGTACGGCGCCGCCGCGTCCGCCTCGGAGAAAACGCACACCGACTCGATCCCGAGTTCACGGCACGCACGGATGATCCGCAGCGCGATCTCGCCACGGTTCGCAATCAGCACTCTGGAAAACTTGCGGGGCATGGGGGGGCTCAAATCAGCAAAGCTCAAATCAGCAAATCAGCAAATAGGAAACGGGGTTTGCGCACTCGCGTCGCCGAATCAGCCGGATGAGAAGGTCAGAGTGCCGCGCGGCCTCATCAACTTCTTTGGATCGCTCAAAGGGTCGCTGCTGCCTCCACGGTCACAACAACACAAGGACTCTCTCCGCGCCCTCCGCGTCTCCGCGGTGAAATCGGATCAGTTGAGGCGCACAAGGAACAACTTCTGCCCGTACTCCACCGGGTCGCCGGCCTTCACCAGCACCTTCTCGATGGTCCCCGAGCACTCGGCCTTGATCTCCGAGAACACCTTCATCGCCTCGACGATGCACACCACCGAGTCCGGGCCGACGCCCGAACCCACCGAGACGTACGCCGGGCTTTCCGGATCGGGCGAGGAGTAGAACGTGCCGACCATCGGCGAGACAATGGCGTGCAGCCCCGATTCGTCGTCGCCCCCGGAGCCGCCGCCACCCGACGCCCCGCCCGCCGCGGCACCCGCCCCGCCCATCGGCGCGTGGCCCATCATCGGGGCGTGCATCGGCATCGGCGCGATCACCGCCGCCTGCCCGTACCCGCGCTTCACCACCACCGTCTCCTGCTCGTCACGCAGGTCCAGTTCCGAAAGGTCGTTCTCGACCATCAGTTTGACGAGTTCCTTCAGCTTGCGGATATCGATCACAGTGGCCTCGTGGGGTTCGATCCGGATGCACCGATTGGGCGCGGCACGAACGTTACCGTCGCGGGCGGCCGCGTCACCGAAACACTCAGAGGGTCGCCCATTCCCTCGACTTCGGCAGGGTACACAATCCCTCGCCCCCCCGCTTGGTGATCAGCACATCGTCCTCGATCCGCACCCCGCCCACTCCCGGCAGATAGATCCCCGGCTCGATCGTCACCACCATGCCGGGCCGCAGCACCGTCTCCGCCGGCGGCTTCCGCACCGAGGGGGCCTCGTGGATGTTGAGCCCGATCCCGTGACCCGTCCCGTGCCCGAACCGTTCCCCGTAGCCCGCCTTCTCGATCACCGACCGCGCCGCCGCGTCGAGTTCCTGGCAGGTGATCCCCGGCCGCGCCGCCGCCATCGCCGCCAGATGCGCCTCCAGCACGATGTCGTACACGCGGGCCATCTTCGCGGGCCATGTCCCGAGGGCGAACACGCGTGTCATGTCCCCGCAGTAGCCCCCCGCGCGGGCACCCCAATCGATCAGCAGCACGCCGCCGCGTTTGGTCTTCACCGCCCCCGGCGACGTGTGGGGCTTGGCCGAGTTCGCGTCCGCCGCCACGATGGTCTCGAAAGCCATCTTCACGCTCCCCCGCGTCTTCATCTCAAACTCAAGCCGGGCCGCGATCTCGAGTTCCGTCTGCCCGCCGCGCGGCTTGATCGTCTTCAGCGTCGCCACCATCGCCGCCTGTTGAATCGAGAGCGCCCGCCGGATGAACGCGATCTCGTGCTCGTCCTTGATGATCCGCAGCCCGGACATCACCCCGGCCGTCTCTTCGATCTTCACCCCCTTCAGCGCCCCGCCGATCCGCTTGCGCATCGCCACCGTCACGTGCTCGCTCTGCACCGCAAGCCGCTTCAGCCGCAGCCCGCCCACAACCTCCTTCACCGCCTCGATCATGTCCGCCCCGCGCATGACCACCGAAGCGAGCCCCTTCACCGCCTTCACGTCCCCCTCGTACCGAGAGTCCGTGATCACCACAAACTTCGACGCCGTCACCACCGCGTACGAGTCATCCCCGCAGAACGGCGACAGATACCGCAAATCCGCCGCGTTCGTCAGCAGCATCCCCGCATTCCCCGCCTTGTCCATCGCCGCCCGAAGCGCCCGCAGTCGAGGCCTGTACGCGGCGACCGGCAAAAACTCATCAGCAGTGGGGGAGCGCATCGCCCCAGTATACGGCTGACACCCAAAGCACTGTGCCACTGACCAGTCCGCGGGTCAGTGCGCCGCCACCCGATGCGCCCACAGGAAATCTCACCTCACCATCGCGATGCGAGGCCGACTCGCCGCACGCACGCGCGAACCAATCGCTCACCAGCGCATCAAACACGCAACCCCATGCCCCACGACCCCAACACCGACCGTCGCACACTCCTCAAAGCCGCCGCGGCCCTCGCCGCCGCCGGCCTCGTCCCCACCCCCATCTTCGCCGCACCAGGCGAGCCATCCCCGATGCCAAACCCAAACCCCGATCAAGCCGACAAGCCCCAAGCCCCCCACGCCAAACCCGGCGACTTCGACTTCCTCCACGGCAACTGGAAAATCAAGCACCGCCGACGCAAGGCCAAAGGCACCGAAGACTGGGACGAGTTCGAGGGCGAGGCCACCTGCTGGACCATCCTCGCCGGCGTCGGCAGCGTCGAAGAACTCCGCATCCCATCCCGCAACTTCGCCGGCATGGGCCTCCGACTCCTCGACGTTGAAAAGAAAATCTGGAACGACTTCTGGGTCAACGCCAAGTCCGGCGTCCTCACCACCCCAGGCCAGACCGGCCACTTCGAGAACGGCGTTGGCACCTTCACCGCCGACGACATGGACGGTGACAAGCCCATCAAGGTCAAAGGAATCTGGGACAAAATCACCCCAACCTCCTGCCGCTGGTACCAGTCCGTCTCATGGGACAACGGCCAGACCTGGGAAGTCAACTGGTGGATGGATTGGACGAGGGCGTGACGCCGCCGCAGTTACTGGCCACTGAGCAGGCGCTCATACTCCGAGTGATTGCCAATGAAGAACCAAACGATCTCCTCGTTGGCAGTCATCACCCCAACCGCGCGGTAGTTGTCGTTGATGCGAACCGACCAAAGATTCAACTCTGTATTCAACCGCTTAAACCTCAGCCCGGGATGTCTCGGGTCCGCAACAAACCGGCGATACGCGTCGCGTGCGCGTTCACGCACTTCAGAAGGAAGCCGTGCAAAGTCGGCGCGGAATCTGGGGTGAACGCGGGAGATCACAGCCGTTCGGGATCAAGCGAAGTGGTCCGCCCAGCCGCGTCATCGGTCAGAACTTCCTTGACGATCGACCGCAGCTTCTCCGAATGCGCCGCCGAACTCGCCGACCATTTCTCATCTTGGTCGATCTCATGCAGCAGAAAATCGGCAAGGCTGTCCTGAAGGGGCTCGGGGACAGCCGCCAATCTATCCATGGCTTGCTTCATGCGCCGTGTCATGCGGAGATTGTAGGAGCAAGGCCACATCCACCCGCCTGATGCGCTGAAAAATCGGCCCCTCCAAAGCCAACTGCCTCACAGCCCCGGCATCACATAATCCGCCCGGTTCGCCTTCGGAGCCCACCGACGCATGTCCTGCATCTGCTCCCACGTCAGGCTTTCGGCGTGACG
>CAYZFW010000303.1:0-4344 GCA_964477615.1 uncultured Phycisphaeraceae bacterium
GATCCGCACCGCGCCGAAGCCGTTGCGCTTGCCGTTGCGGGTCTGCAGCATGTACAGCGTGCCGCGCTCGATCGTGAACTCGATGTCCTGCATGTCGCGGTAGTGCTTCTCCAGCTTGCCCTTGATCTTGATCAGCTGGTCGTACACCTTCTTGTTCCACTTGGGCATCTCATCGACGCTCTGCGGCGTGCGGATGCCGGCGACCACGTCCTCGCCCTGCGCGTTCACCAGGAACTCGCCGTAGAACTTGTTCTCGCCCGTCGCGTTGTTCCGCGTGAAGGCCACGCCCGTGCCCGAGTCGTCGCCCATGTTGCCGAAGACCATCGCCTGCACGTTCACCGCCGTGCCCAGCAGCCCGGTGATCCCCGCGATGCGCCGGTACGACACCGCCCGGTCGCCCATCCACGACTTGAACACCGCGGCCACCGCGTGCTCCAGCTGCTTCAGCGGGTCCTGCGGGAACTCCTCGCCCACGTGCTTCTTGTAGATCACCTTGTACGCGTCGACGAGTTCCGCAAGCCCCTCGGCGGGGACCGCGGTGTCCTCCGACACGCCGTACTTCGACTTGATGTTGTCGAACGCGTGCTCGAAGTGGTGGTGGTCCACGCCCATCACCACGTCGCCGAACATATTGATCAGGCGCCGGTACGCGTCCAGCGCGAAGCGCCGGTTGCCGGTGGCCTTCGTCAGCCCCTCCACCGCGTCATCCGTCAACCCCAGGTTCAGGATGGTGTCCATCATGCCCGGCATCGAGACCGCGGCACCGGAGCGCACCGAAACCAGCAGCGGGTCCTTGCGGTCGCCGAACTTCTTGCCCAGTTCCTTCTCGAGCGTCTTGACGTTCTTCTTCACCTCGTCCATCAGCCCCTTGGGCATCTTCCCGCCCACGCGGCTGTACTCGGCGCACATCTCGGTGGTGATGGTGAAGCCCGGCGGCACCGGCAGGCCGATCGACGTCATGTCGGCGAGGTTGGCACCCTTCCCGCCCAGCAGCGCCTTCATGTCCGCCGCGCCCTCGGTCTTGGACTGGCCGAAGTAGTAGACCATCTTGCCCTTCTTGCCCCGCGAGCCGAGGATCGACTTCCCGTCCTTCTTCGAGGGCTTCGACGCCTTGCTCTTCGACTTGCCTTTGGATTTCGTGGCGGCCATTGGTGTTCCTGTTGCGCGTGTGTGTCGCTGGGTAAAACGTTTCAACCAAACTCGGCACCGACGGCGCAGCGGATTCCGCAACGACGCCTCGATGACACGGGCCCCGGCCTTCGCACGCTCCTGCGAGCGGCCGAAAACCGGGGGCGGAGAGTGTAGCGGGGCCGAACCCAAATCAACCATGCGCCGAAGACCAGCGGACGATCAATCCGCATCCCCGCCCGCCCCGCCCGCCGCGACCCATTCCCCGCCCCGCCCGTTTCCTATCATCCCCGCGTGCCGGGAAACCCCGACATTTCCGAGTATTCCTCAGGCACCGTGGCCCCGCTCGACTGGACCATCACCGCCGCGGAAGCCGTGCGCCGCTGGCCGGACACCCTCCCCCTCATCTGCCTCAGCGTCCCACCCCGCACACCCACTTCCCACGGCCCCGCCGACGCCTCGGGGTGGACCATCTTCACGACCCCAGCTGCCTGCGCCACCGGCGGCCTCGGACTCCTCGCGGGCGCCTCGATTGAAGCCGACCGCTCTTCCAACCCGCTCCCGTTTCTCGGCGGCTGGGTGGGCCTACTCGACTACGAGGCGGGCTTCGAGGCCGAGCCGTCCGCCGCGCCTGTTCACTTTGGCGGACAGCCCGAGGCCGTCAGCTGGCTCGACTGCCCCGGCGCACTGCTTCACGACGCCTCCAGCAACCAGTGGTACCGCGTCGGACACGGCGACCACCTGCCCAACCTCGCCGCCCGCCGAGCGCCTTCGCGCAGTGAGTTCTCATGGCACGCCGGTCCGCTGCACTCAATCCAGGGGCGTGACGCGTACGTCGACGCCGTGGCCCGCGCCGTGGAGTACACCCGCTCCGGCGACATCTTCCAGGCCAACATCGCCCACCAGCTCGCCGCCGAGTTTGAAGGTGCCCCCGACAGCCCCAGGGCCGCGCGGGGGCTGTTCGCCCGGCTTCTCGAATCCGCCCGCCCGCGCCACGGCGCGTTCCTTGAACTCGAGAACCGCACCGTGGTCTCGATGAGCCCCGAACTCTTCATCGAAGCCGACTTCGCCACCGGCGCGGTCCGCACCCGCCCCATCAAGGGCACGCGCCCGGCCGCGCTCGCCGACGAACTCCGCGCCAGCGAGAAGGACGCAGCCGAGTTGGTGATGATCGTCGACCTGATGCGCAACGACCTCGGACGCGTGTGCCGCTACCAGAGCATCCGGGTGGACGCCCCGAGCATCCTCGAGCGCCACGGCCCCATCGTCCACACCGTCGCCACCGTCTCGGGCCGGCTCCGCGAAGGCGTGGGGCTGCAGGAACTCATGCGCGCCGCCTTCCCCGCCGGCAGCATCACCGGCGCGCCGAAGGTGCGCGCCATGCAGGTGATCAACGAACTCGAACGCTTCCGCCGCGCGGCGTACTGCGGCTCCATCGGCTTCATCTCCCGCTGCGGCCAGTCCGTCTGGAACGTTGCCATCCGCACCGCGACAATCGAGAACGGCCAACTGATCTACCCCGTGGGCGCAGGCATCGTCGAAGGCAGCGACCCCGCGCTCGAGTGGCAGGAGACACTGCACAAGGCGGAGGGCTTCGCGCGGGTGATGCGTGAAGGGCAACGAGAGCGCGACGCCACGCCGATCACGCTCTAGCAGCCCGCGGGCCTACCGCGCCGCCGCCGACTTTAACCCAGAAGCCTTCGTCGCCTCCATCTCGCCCTGCCGCGCGTAGTCGATCGCCTCACCGAGAATCCGCGCCGCTTCCTGCGGGGCGTGGAACCCCATGCTGTTCTCCGCGGCGACATAGTCCAGCCGCCACTGCGCCTTGCGATGGAAGTCCCGTGCACCCTTTAGCGCCTCGTCCGATGCGCCGGCCTTTTTCGCCGCTTCGATGGCGGAAATGCACGCCAGCGTCGCATCCTCCACGCGGATCATCAGTTTCTTCGTGCGGTCCTGGATCGTTTCCACCCGCGCCTTCAGTTCCGATTCGGGGTACGGGTGGCATGTCTGGCACGCCTGCGCGATGTTCAAGAGCGGGCTCCGCGTGTGGTGGCTGCTCACCTTCACCGCCCCCTCGCGCACGTACGGCATGTGGCAGTCGGCGCAGCTCACCCCGCTTCGAGCGTGGATGCCATGTCTCCACATCTCAAACTCGGGGTGCTGCGCCTTGAGCACCGGGGCCCCGCTCACCGCGTGCTCCCAATCCTTCCACTTGACTTCGTCGTAGTACTTTTCCATCTGCTCCATCTTCAGCCCGTTGTGCCACGGGTACGTCACCACCTTCGTCGGCGGCTTGAAGTAGTACTCCACGTGGCACTGCCCGCACACCATCGAGCGCATCTCCTGGCGGCTCGGATCAACGTTCGGGTCGTACGCCTTCTTCCGATCGCCCTTGCGCCACCGCTCGATGCTCGGCAGATGCGGCACCGGGTCGTCGCTCTTGGCCAGGTTCCGGATGCCCTCGATGAACCCCGGCTTCGTCACCCGCAGTGCCATTGTCGCCGGGTCGTGGCAATCCAGACACGACACCGGGTGTGTGACCAGTTTCGTCGCGTCGTTGTAGTCCATGCCGCAGACTTCCTCGAAACCCTTGGTGAGCTGCGCCATCCCGGCCTCGCTCAGCAGCGGGTCGGACAGCGCCCCGGGCGCACCTTTCTCAAGACCCGCCTTCCGGTACGCCACCACGTTCGACGCGTGGCACTGCAGGCACGCCCCCGGCTGGGCCTTCTTCGTCACCCGCTCGGTTTCGCGCTGGTCACTCAGCATGTACGCATGCCCGCGCTCCTCGCGGTAGTCGATGCCGAACGCGTAGCCCTTGAAGAGCACACGCCAGCGCGGGTCGTCGTCGAGTTTCTGGAACGCCTCGCTCCCGCCGTGCTTGGTGTGCTCGACGTCCACCGTCCGCTTGTACGAGTCGTACTGACGCGGGAAGTTCTTGCCCCACTCGGCGGGGTCAACCGTCTCCTCCGTCAGTTTCGCCACCTCGAACACCCGCGAAACCCCCTCGTGCTTCCGCACGGCGATGTTCCCGTACAGCACCATCACCCCGACCGTCGCCAGCGCCGCAACGATCGCGACCAGCAGGTACACCATCGCCCCGCCCCTTCGAGCGGAGGACTCACCGCGGTGGCGCGGAGAACGCGGAGCGGAGGCCCGAGTACCGGAGTCTGACGAGAGTGATTGCCGTTTCATGTTCAGTTCCTTCTTTCCGTCGAA
>CAYZFW010000304.1:0-4331 GCA_964477615.1 uncultured Phycisphaeraceae bacterium
GGGTCGCCAGTTGAACGATGCGTGGTTTGGATTCCCCGGTCGCGCCGCTCTGACCGTCGACGGTGAGCGAGGTGCCCTGCGCGTCGGGTATGGGCGTCTTTCCCCGACAGATTATGCACTGTGACTCCGGGACGCCGTGCTCCATGCACCAGTCCTCGCGTGCGGGAGTCGCGGCCGTGAGCGCGGCTCGCGAGGGCAGCTTCCAGTGGTAGCGGTGACCGAGATAGGCGACCGCCACGAGCACAGCCAGCGTCAGCAGTGTTGGAAGGCCGCGCAAGACAGCCTGGGAGGAACGACGGGCGATGGTGGTCATGGAGTGCTCCTTTCCGGAGTGATTGTCGGAGGGGCTGAGACTGGCTCATCCGGAGCGAGTATGGCGATCGGTTCTCCAGTGGCGGCCTCGTAATCAAGCAGAGCACGGCGGTAGGCGACGAGGGTGTCGATGTATGCGCGGCGGGCCCGGAGCGCCCGCTGTTGGGTGCTTACCCAGTCGGTCACGCTCAGCTCCCTAGCCTCAAGAGCGCCCCCGAAGAGCGTCTGGCTGCGCGCCAGCAGCGGGAGCAGGTGTTGCCGCTGATCGTCGATCTCCGCCCGCAGCGCCCGCACCCGCGAGAGCGCGGCCCGTGCCTCGCTCCGGAGCCGGTGGAGGGCGGCGACGTACTCCGCGCGAACGCGGTCCCTCGCCGCGGCCTTCTCGGCGATCTCGCCCTGGTTGCGGTCGAAGATGGGAACCTCGATGGATGCCCCGATACCCAGGTAGTTGTCGCTCACGCCCTCGTGGCTGTACGACGGGCCGATCTTGATCTTCGGATACTGCTTGGAGATGGCGAGCCGGAGCCTCTGCTCCGCGATTTCATAGGTGGCGGCTCGCGCCTTGAGGTCGAGCCGGCGGGCGAGTATCAGCTCGTCTACGCGGGCATCCGCCGCGCCTTCGATCAGCGGGATGTCAATGGACTTGCCAGACTGTTCGAGCGGCAAGGAGAACTCCGGCGGCAGGCCGACGGCGCGGTTGAGCGCCAGGCGGGCTTGATCGAGCTCGACCTTGGCGAGCCGGCGGTCCCGCTGGATCTCCATCAGCTCCAACTCGGCCACGGCGATGTCCAGCTCGTTGGCCTCGCCGATGTCGCGCCTCCGGCGAACGATCTCGACGGCGCGGCTACGCAGGCCCGCCTCTTCATCGAAGATGGCCGCGACTTGCTCCACGACGAGGACTTCGAACGTCGTCCGACGGACACCGGCGGCTACCTCGTACTCGCGGACCAGAATGTCTGCACGCGAGGCGGCGATGGTGGCGGCAGCCACGCCGACACGAGCGTCCCGCTCGCCCGGGCGGAGCAATTCGAAGAGAAGGTCGGTATCGAGCTTGAAGCCCGGGTTGCCGAGAATCCCTGCCCCGAATCCCACGCCGAACTCGGGGTTTGGCAGTGTCTTGGCACCGATGAGGAGGGCTTCGGTCTCGCCGAGTGCGGCTCTGGCGACTTGCAGGTCCGGGTACATCGAAACCGCGAGCGCCATCAACTCGCGGTCGTTAAGGCCATCGGACGCGTCGAAGCGGGTGTTGTCGGATGCGCTGTCGGTCGCGGGCACCGTACGGACGAATCGATCAAATGGCAGCGCCCGCGCATTGAGCGCGGCGAGTTCGGCGCTCGGATCAAGGGGTCGCGGGCTGTAACTGACGCAGCCCGCGAGTAGCGCGGACGCCGAAAGGCAAGCGATGACTGGCTTGTGCAAGGGTTACCTCGCTCTAGGTTCATGGCGAAATCCGCCCGCGACAATGCGGGCGCACGATGATCATGCCCGCGCGATGGGGAAGTCCATCGCGCGGAGCGCCATTCCTAGATGCGAAGAACGATGGTGGCGATGTGGAGTCGCGGCGGCGCGTGCCCGTGCGGCAGGAATGCCGTCACGGGTGGCCCCAACTCCAATACCGGCAGAGTGTGAATCGGAAGGAGCACGAACGGAACCGGGATCGCGTCCAACGTCAATCGGTCGGAGTCCGTGGCTCGGCTGCTCGTAGCCACTTCCGTCGGGTCCGGGATATCGACACAGCTGCACGCTGGCTCGCCGACAATGGGGTATCCATCACCAGGAGTGCTGCCGGACGGGCACTTGTCGCACGAAGCGTCGGAACCACACGACTTCTGTTCATCCCGATCGCAGCAGCGGAAGGCCGACAACTCGGTGCTCACGCGGCCATCAGCGTCTGTGCAGCGAAGCCGGGGCCCCAGCACTCCGGAAGAGAGGAGTTGCAGGACCACGAGGAGGGGGACCAGGATGGGCAGGTAGCGCCGCACGTTGCCCAGTAGCGTAGCACCGAGCCCGCCACGGCGCCAGAGAGCTGCTCAAATCAGCCATACCGCCTCGGAACGCCGCGGACTTCACGCTCGAAGGGCAGATTGGTGCCATTACCAGAGACGGAAGGCGGCGCGGGTGTCGGCCGAGGCGGTAGCCATTGAGTCTTCCGTGATGCCAGAGCCTTCCCTAACGGCTGCGAACTTCGGAATGGTGGGCCCCTTGCCGCAACCCCGCTGTAAACCCGAAGGCCAGACTCTCTCCCGCCGCCGAGAGTTTGTCGCGAGGATGCCCCGGGTCCACGTCGCCTTGGATAGGGCGACCAGAGAACGCGACGAACCAGAGAGCGCGAGCCGAGAGCGGCGATCGCCGGACACTTCGGCGTTCGTTGCGGGAAACTCCCGCCCGGGCGCGACCGAGCAATCACTCCGAGCCGTAAACGAACAGGGCCGCGGCACTTGGCCGCGGCCCTTGAAGCTCCGTATCCGCAACCCTCACGAACCGACTCTCGCCGACTAGGCCGGTCAAATAGCCACAGCATGCTGGTTTACGCGCGACGGCTGTCAATTTGGCACCGAACCTAGGGCGGGCTGAAGTGGTATACTCTTCCCAGCCGATACACCCCTCAAATGCCCCCATCCCTCGTCAAACTCGTCGCCGTGCTCCTGCTCATTGTGCAGGGCGTGATGGCTTCGGGTCCGGGTCGGGTGCTGTGTATACCCCTTGGGGACTGTGGCAGCCACGACACGGCGGTTGCTGATTCCTGCAGGCATTGCGATGCTCACGCGAGCCGCGATAGCGGCTGTTTGGAATCTTCGCGTCACGATGATGGCCCGCACAGCACTCTGTTTCATCCCCTTGACGAGTGTGGGTGCCATCTCCATGTGCCGGTGCCCGATGGTCAGCAGGTCCCGAGCAAAGGCGACTCGCAAGACTTGCGTTTGCTTGTCGTGCCGCTGCTTATCGCCATCGCGGTTGCTTGGGATCTTGAGCCGCCGCTTGCCATCCCGGCTCTTGTTCAGCCCCCTGATTTCAGCGTTTCGGATCAGGTCCTTGGGCTGAAGACCACTCGTCTCTTGATCTAGCGCTGACGTTTCCGCCTCCGCCGCTGGGACTGTCGTCTCGTGGCGGGCGATGTCGTTTTCCTGCTGTGGACCCCCTTGGCGTCCGCGCGGGTATTGGCCTAGTTCCCACCACAATCTGGGTTGAATTGCGTTCGGGGCTGCTCGCCGCCGTTCCAGGTCGAGTTCGGTCCTGATGAATTCAGCTTCCACCCGTTTGGAGACTTTCATGGTTCGATCACACGAATCCGAGGCAGAAGGCACAGTGCGGCGGCTCAAAGTGCTTTCGCTGGCTGGGCTTGTTGCAATCGCGGCGGGCGGCTGCCAGTCGTACGAGCGACGCCCGCTGGACATGCCCGGACACCAGTCCGCGTTCCTGGCCCGCACGCCCGAAAGCTCGGAGGTCCGGGCGTTCGCGGAGAGCCTTGCGGCGAAGTCCACAGGGTCATCTGGCGAGGCGGTGGCGTTCGATCCACGCGACGGCATCAGCTGCGGAGAGGCCGAGGTCATCGCCGTTGTCTTCAACGCCGACCTGCGGGTCGCTCGCCTTCGTGCGGGAGTGACGCAGGCAACAGCGGAGAATGCCGGGCTCTGGGAAGATCCGACGATCGGCGTCGATTTGACACGCATCATCGAAAGCACCCCTGAACCGTGGAAGGTGTTCACGAGCGTTGGTCTCACGATCCCGATCTCCGGTCGGCTGGAGATCGAGAAGCAACGGGCGGGCGTAGAGCACGCGGCGGAGCTTGCCAGAGTCGCACAGCGCGAGTGGTCGGTGCGGATGTCGGTGCGCCGCGCTTGGAGCGAATGGTCTGCGATGGACGCGCAACTAGCGGTCACGCGTGACTTCTTGTCCCGCGTGGATCAAATCCTCTCGGTGGTCGACAAGATGGAACTTGCGGGAGAGATGGCCAGGACGGAGGCGCGGGGCTGGGGGGTCGGGTGGGGGGCGGGGGGCGCGGGGGTGGGCGGGCGTGG
>CAYZFW010000305.1:0-4320 GCA_964477615.1 uncultured Phycisphaeraceae bacterium
GCGGCGAGCGAGGCCTTGCGCGTCGAGATGTCCTGCACCTCGGCGAGGCGGCTGCTGAGGAGTTCCTGCACCTGATCGATCTTCTGGCGCTGGGCCCGGAGGGCGGCGCGGTAGCGGCTGAGGCGCTCGCGGCGCGAGACGGGTGTGCCAGCGAGGGCGAGCGTGTCGGCGGCGGTGTCGGGGAAGTCGGTGTGGACGGCTTTGGCGCTGGCCGCCTCGCGGGCCGCGGCCTGCGCGGTGTGGAGCTCGGTGGTGAGCCGCTCGCGCTCGGACTGCAGCGCCTCGATCACGCGCATCGCCTGGTCGAGTTCCTTCTGCGACTGTTCGAGCGCGGCGGGGTCGTGGCGCGGCGTGTTCATCGCGGCCTGGGCGTTGGCGCGGGCCTCGGCGAGCGAGGATTCGAGCGCACCGACCTGGGCGCGGAGCGACGCGGCGTCCTTTGTCGCGGACTCGGCCTGCTGCTGGAGTTCGGACAGACGCGGGTCGGGGGCGCTCGCGGTCTTGGCTGCGGCACGGGCCTTCTCGGCGAGCATGCTCAGGCGGGCGACATCGTCGCGCGCGGCTTCGAGTTCCTCCTCGGCTTCGCGGAGGCGGGCGGCGAGCTCGGGGACGCGGGGGTCGTCGATGGGGGCCGCGGGCTCGGGTGCGGGCGCGGGGCGGGACTCGAGCTCGGCGATGCGGGCGGACTGTTCCTGCACGCTCTTCTCGAGGATTTCGAGACGGGCGGAGCGCTCGGTGAGGTCGCGCTCGCGCTGGGCGAGTTCATCGCGCAGGGTCGCGACGGCGGACTCGGCCTCGGTGACGCGCTGGCGGAGCGCGGCGAGCTCGGTCTCGCGCTCGGCGAGGCGGGCCTCGACGCCTTCCAGTTCGCTCACGCGGGCGGTCAGGGATTCGACCGCGCGGACGCGGGACTCGGTCTCGCGCTCCAGCGCGGCGAGGCGGTCGCCGGCGTCGGTGGCCTCGGCGCGGGCGGCGGCGAGTTCGGTGCGGACCGAATCGAGCTCCTTCGCGAGGGTGTCGGCACGCTCGCGGGCGCCCTCGATCTCGCGGGCGGACGCTTCGCTGAGCTGTGTGACAGCCTCGGCGTGGCGGCGCTCGAGTTCGGACTCGCGGGCCGCGAGATCGGCGGCGAGCTTCTCGGCCGCGGCGAGTCGTTCGGCGGCGGCGACCTCCGCGGCCTTTGCTTCGTTCAGGCGCTGCTCGCTGGCGCGGGCCAGTTCCTCGGCGCTGCGGGCGCGCTCGTCGGCCTCCCGGGCCTTCGACTCGATCTCGCGGGTGCGGCTCTCGATCTCGGTGAGGCGGGCCTGGGTCTCGGTGGCGCGGGCGTCGATCTCCGCGGCCTTTGTGTTGATCTCCTGCGAGCGGCCGTCGATCTGTTCGACCTTGGCGCGGACCTCGCTCTCGCGCTGGTCGAGCCAGCGCGAGGCTTCCTCGATCTCGCGCTGGCGGGCTTCGAGCGCGGCGCGGGCGGCGTCGGCCTGGTCCTGGCGCTCCTTCAACTGGGCTTCGATCTGTGCCGCCTGCACGAAGCGGTCGTTCAGTTCGGCGTTGCGGCGTGCGACCTCTGCGGCCTGGGCTTCGACCTCGCCCTTGAGGCCGCTGAGCATCTGGACGTGACGCTGCACGCCCTCGACCAGTGAGACGAGCGAATCGCCGGTGGGGAGGCCGGGGATACCCGGGATTCCCGTTGCCTGGAGGGGCTGCGGGGCGGCGTCCGAGGGGTTGACGGCGTTGGGCTGGTCGCTCATGGTCGCTCCGGAGTGGTCGATTCGGCTGCGCGGATCGGCGCGCGGCGTGCGCTGTGGGGTTGGATCGACCTTCCGGGGGCTGCGGTGGAGGAGTGGCGCGCACGTCGCGCGGACACGCTTCGCGGTGACCCCACCGACCGGAATGTGAGCGTCAAAGGGCGTCCGAGAACGCCGGTGTGACATGAAAAAGCCCCTCGTCGAGAGGGGCTTGGGGGGGGAGGGGGCGGGGGCGAGGATGTCGGGCAGAGCGGGTTATCCGCCTTCGGCGCGGCCCATGAGGGTGATGGTGACGGTCTGTTCTTTACCTTCGCGGACGATGACGACGTCGACCTTGTCGCCGGGCTTGTGCTTGGCGAGGTTGCTCATCATGGATTCGACGTCGGGCATCTCTTCGCCGTTCCACTTCATGAGGCGGTCGCCCTTCTTGATGCCTGCGAGTGCGGCGGAGGTTCCGTCAAAGACTTCGCCGACGAGGACGCCCGGGGTGGAGCCGGAGTAGTCGCCCGGGGCGATGCCGAGGCGGACGCCGGAGCGCTGCATCCGACCGCCGCGGTTGGCAGGGCCGGTGGACTTGAACTTGAGTTTCTCGGGGCTGCCGATCATGAGCGAGGCGGTGTCGGAGACGAGCGAGGCGATCTTGACGGTGCCTTCGAGGTTGACCTTGTCGAGGGTATCGGTGGGGGTGTGGTAGTCGGGGTGGAGGCCGCTGAAGAAGTGGAGAACGGGGATGTCCGCGCCGTAGAACGAGGCGTGGTCGGAGGGGCCCCGCCCGGACTGGCCGAGGGTGTAGGTGAAGGTGTGCCTGTCGAAGGCGGGCTTGAGGAAGGTCTCGAAGTTCTCTGCGGTGCCGACGCCGTCGACCTGGAGTTTGTTGTCCACGAGGCGGCCGATCATGTCCATGTTGAGCATGGCGAAGATCGAGGAGGCGGGGACGGTGGGGTTCTTGATGTAGTGGTCGCTGCCGAGGAGGCCCATCTCTTCGGCGCCGAAGGCCATGAAGATCACGGAGCGGGCTCCACGAGCGGGCTGGGCGACGGCTTCGGTGCTGGCGCGTTCGCTGAGGCGCTTGGCCGCGAGGAGCAGGCCGGCGGTGCCGGAGGCGTTGTCGTCCGCGCCGGGGTGGATGGTGCCGAGGTTCGCGGCCTGAGCGCCGCCGACATAGCCGAGGCCGACGTGGTCGTAGTGAGCGCCGATGACCACGTACTCGTTCGCGAGGTCGCCGCGGCCGGGGAGCACGGCGGCGATGTTGGTGGTGTCGAGCTGCTTGGTCTCGACGTCGGCGCCGAGGGTGACGGTGGTGTTGGCGGGGAAGCGGACGATGCCGCCCTTCTCATCGGCGGCCTGGCGGAGGCGGAGGAGCGTGCGGCCCTCGGGGTCGGCCTTGGCGAGGATCTGGTTGACGGCGGGGATGGTCATCATGACCACGGGGACGCTGACGCCGCCGAAGCGGGTGGTGCGCGCGGTTTCGAGGCGTTCGACGCGGGGATCGTCGGCGCCGGGTGGGCTGACGAGGATGACGCCGGCGGCCCCGCGGGAGGCGGCGGCGCGGATTTTGGCGCTCAGTTCGGCGCGCTGGCTCCAGCGGCCGGCGGTGGTCCACTTGCTCTTGCCCTCGGCGTTCATGGGCTCGAATCGGAGGATCAGCGCGATGGTGCCCTTGAGGTCGTCGTCTTTGGCGTAGGAGGCGTAGCCGTCGGGGCCGTCCTCGGCGGAGTAGCCCGCGAAGACGATCGGGCCGGTCGCCTCGCCGGTGCTGGAGCAGCCGAGGACGTTGTAGTCCTTGCCGGGGGTGAAGACGGTGGGGGAGGGGACTTCGAGCTGGGCGATGTTCTCGCGCCAGGTAAACGAGGCGAGTTCTTTCTTGACTTCGATCTCGCCACGGACCTTGAAGGGCTGCTGATATGACTTGGCCCCCGAGGCGTCCGTGAACGCGGGCTGGAGACCCAGCGAGCGGAACTCCTGCTCGAGGTGGTCGGCGGCGATCTTGTTTCCCTTGACATCGGCGGAGCGGCCTTCGAGGGCCGGGTCGGCGAGGAAGAGGAGGTGCTTGTAGACGTACTCGGCGTCGGGCCCGAGGGCGCGGGCCTTATCGAGGGCGGCCTGGCCGGTGCCGATGCCAGCGTGAGTTTCACCGCTGGTGCGGAGGCTGCTGGGGCGCGGACCGGTGTCCTTGGTGGGGGCTTCGGGGGTTGCGGCGGTCTGGGGGGTTTCCGCCGTGGGGCGGGTGCGCGGGCCGGTGGGGGAGGTTTCTTCCGCGGGGCGCTCGGCGCGGGGTCCGGACTTGGTTGACGAGCAGCCCGCGAGCAGCGCGAGAGTGAGGGCGGTGAGCAGGGGGAGTGTGGTTCGGTTTCGCATCTGCATGGATGGTGTCCTCGTCGGGCGTCGTTGGCTCGAGATTCTGGCTGCGGGTTTGGGGGGTGTGGGCTCGTGCGTGGGCACGGGGTTTGGAAGGGCGCGGGAACTCGGGAACGAGTGATACCGGCGAATCCCGACCGCTACTGCGGTTCGCCCTTGGATTCTTCCGTCGTTTCCAGCCAGCGGATGGCCCGAACCTCGCTGGCATCGAACTTGG
>CAYZFW010000306.1:0-4318 GCA_964477615.1 uncultured Phycisphaeraceae bacterium
ACGGGAGGCGCAGGCTGGGCCATGCCGTCCGCGCTGCTCCTCGCGCTGGCCATGAGTTGGAACCGCCGGGCTGTTCCGTGGCGGCTCGTGGTCGTCGGCATCGGCCTCCAGATCGTCCTCGCCGCGCTGATGCTGCGGGTGCCCGGGGCCACGTGGGTGTTCGATCAGGCCGCTTGGCTTGTCAACCGGCTCATCGATCAGTCCGAGGCGGGCATCGCTTTCATCTTCGGCGAGAAACTCAGCAACCCTTCCGGCCCCTGGGGGTTTGTCTTCGCCTTCAAGGTGCTTCCGATCATCATCTTCTTCGCGTCGCTGATGAGTGTGCTGTACTACCTCGGGATCATGCAGCGGCTCGTCGCGGGTCTCGCGTGGCTCATGCGCCGCACCCTCGGCGTCACCGGCGCCGAGGCGATGTGCATGGCCTCGGGCGTCTTCCTCGGCCAGACCGAATCGCCGCTGACCGTTAAGCCGCTGCTCCCCGGCATGACCCGCGCCCAGCTCATGACCGTCATGCTCGGCGGGTTCGCCAACATCGCCGGCAGCGTCCTCGGAGCCTTCGTCATGATGCTCGGCGGCGACGACGACGGCCAGCGCACCCTCTTCGCCAAGCACCTCATCTGTTCCAGCGTCCTCTCGGCCCCCGCCGCGTTCGTCATCGCACGCATCATTTTGCCCGAAACCGAGACGCCTCCCCCCGAGGACGCACGCACACTGATGGCCGGCGTGCCCACCGATGAGAAGCCGACGAACCTCTTCGACGCCGCGGCCATCGGGGCCACCGACGGCCTGAAACTCGCGGCGAACGTCGCCGGGATGCTCATCGCGTTCGTGTCGCTGCTGGCGGTCTTGAACTGGCTGATCGGCGGGGCGGGCTCACTCGCCGGGATGCCGGGGCTCTCACTCCAGACCATTCTGGGCCACCTCTTCGCGCCCCTCGCGTGGACCATGGGCATCCCCTGGCACGAGTGCCACATCGTCGGCGGGCTCATCGGCGAGAAACTCGTCCTCACCGAGTTCGTCGCCTACACCCACCTCGCCCAGATCATGCACCCGATGCCGGGACCCGACGGCATCGTCCCCCATGCCGCACTCTCGGACCGAACCGCCCAGATCACCGCGTACGCGCTGTGCGGCTTCTCGAACTTCGCGTCCATCGCCATTCAGATCGGCGGCCTGAGCGTGATGGCCCCCACGCGTCGAAAAGACTTCTCGCAGCTCGCCCTCCGCGCGATGCTCGGCGGTGCGCTGGCCACGCAGATGACCGCGTGCGTGGCGAGCCTGTTCATCTGACTCAAATCCCCGGCCCATCTATGATTCTCGCATGATCCGCTGGCAAGATCGAATCTCATGCACCCCCGGCGTCATGGGCGGCCAGCCCTGCATCAAGGGCACGCGCATCCCCCTGCGCACCGTCCTCGCCAACCTCGCCGCCCGCCACTCGTTCGATGAGATCATCGCCGAGTACCCATCGCTGACGCGCGAGGACCTCTCGGCGGCCGTTGCTTATGCCGCCGAGGGCGCTTTGCAAGACGAGTTTCTGCGCGAGAAGCCCGCCGCATAATGCCCAAGCTGAAACTGGATGAGAATCTCCCCGCCTCGCTCCAAGGCCGCCTGGTGGCGCTGGGATTCGATGTCGACACCGCCCGGCAGGAAGGCCTGAACGGCAAACCTGATTCTTCCGTCCTCTCGGCGGCGGCCGCCGAAGGCCGCATCATCGTGACGCAGGACTTGGACTTTGCCGATCTTCGCCGTGCGGATGTCGCTGCGTCTGCGGGAGTCATCATCGTGCGGCTCGCGGATCCCGAGAGCAGCCGACTGATCGAGCGAATCGTCAGAGCACTCCAGAGCGAGCATGTACACGAGTGGCCTGAGCGGCTGGTGGTCATTACCGATGATCGAGTGCGAACCCGATCGCTGCGTTGAGCTCAACCGTCTGCGATCCCGCTCATTCGCAGCAGCGTCCTGAACCCCTCGCCGAACACGAAGTTGTGCTTGGGGAACTCGGTGCCGGACATGTTCTGATCGAGGAACGAAAAGAGCAGATCGACGCGCCCGATCTCCTTCGCGCTCGCGGCCCCGGCCCCAGGATCAATCTCCTCGATCGTCCCCTTCGTCGACGCACCGCTCGCGTCCATCCGCTCCACCACCGCGGTGTACCGGATGGTCCGCCCCGGCGTCACGTCCGCGTCGATCTCCGCCTTGCTCACCTTCGCGAGCACCACCTTCTCCTTAAACCCGCCCGCGTGACCCACCAGCACGCCGGCGGTCTGGGCCATCCCCTCGATCATCAGGCTCGCGGGCATGACCGGTGCCGCAGGAAGACCGCGCGATGCATCGGCCTCGAAATGGTCATGCAGGTGCTCTTCCGCGAGGCTGACGTTCTTGATCGCCACCATCCGCCGAGCGGGTTCGAGTTCGAGGATTCTGTCGATCCACATCCAACGCATGGGAAGAGCAGCAAAGCAGCAAATCAGCAGAACAGCAAATCAGGATCGAGCACATCGTCCCCCTCCGCGTTCTCCGCGCCTCCGCGGTGAATAACGCAGGGACTCAACCGAGTTTCCGCTGCACGAAGTTCACCAGCACGTCAACTGTGAAAAGGTGGCCAACCTTACTGATCTGCGGGTCCTTCTCCCACTCCGAGAAGTCCACGTGCGGCAGCTTGCCTTTCAGCAGCGCCACGCCCTCCGGCGTGATCCTGCCGTCCTTCACAAACCCGGCGTTCTGCGCGCTGCCGTCGGGGAACAGTTCGCCCTGCCCGATCTTGATCCCGAAGGCCTGCTCGAGTTTGAACGAGATATCGAGGTAGTCGATGGACTCGGCCCCCAGGTCGGCTTGCAGGCGGGCCTTGGGCGTGACCTCGTCGTCATCAACGCCGAGGGCATCCACAAGCACTTCCTTGATCTTCTCGAAGATGTCGTCGCGGGTCATTCGGGTTCCTTTAGGTCGGGCCCGGTGGGGCAGGCTTCCAGCCTGCCTCTCCGAGTCTGGCAGGCTGGAAGCCTGCCCCACCTGACATGATCGGGGGCAACCCCTCCGCGTGCAAGTCAGGCAACCCGCATCGGCCTGAGCCAGAACTTGCCCGAAACCGCCGTTGGGGCCTCGGTTCCCGGCGCGGCACCGGGCTTCAACACGGTGCCCGCGCCCTTGAACTCGAGCCGCCCATCGTCGTGCGACTTTTCAAGCGACACCTCCACCCGAAGCGTGTCGCCGGGGCGGACGAATGTTCCGTACTTGAGCGCCCGCACGCCTCCAAGCACATGCCGTGCATGCTCGGCGTTGTTCGACTTCGCCAGCACGCGGGCCGCCTGCACCATGCTCTCGATCATCAGCACCCCCGGCAGCACCGGGAACGTCGGAAAGTGATCCTGCAGGTACTCCTCTGCGGACGACACATTCTTGTGCGTGACAATCCGCTCCGCCGACTTCTCGATCACCGCATCCACGAGGTCAAATCGCATGGCGTGAAGGATACCGATTTGCTGATCGAAACACACCGCGTGGCGATCAAATGTAGGCGAACCGCTTGGAATCTACGCCAAACTCGTCCTTTTTCGGGCTGGGCAGGCCCCCCGTTTGAACTGCACGTCAGCAAACAATCAACGGTCAATTCCGATACGCCGTATGGCACGCCTTGCACGAGGCCTCCAGCGACGACCACAGGGGTTCCAGTCGTTCCGCCGCCGCCTTTTCAACGAGCGCCTGTTCGAGCCGCGTCGCGAGGTCGTTCGCTTCATTCATCCGCTTGACGAAGTCCGCCCCGAGGTTCCGGGACTCCTCGGCCGCCGCACCGGTTCGATAGTGATCGGCCAAGCGCCCCGCCTCCGCCGCGGGAACAAGGTCCGGGTGGTCCTTCGGCACCTTCCATCCGGCCTTGCGGACAAAGCCGATGTTCTCCCACGCCGCGTCGATCTCGACCATCGCGTTCACCAGGCCCGTCGGCCGGTGCACCGGCTCGAAGTCCGCCGGGGCGCGCTCCAGCGTGAGCGGCCCCGCCGGCTCGGCGGTCCGAACGCACGCATAGAGCCCCGTGTACGCGGCGGCGGTGCCGGCCGTCTTCATGAAGATCAGCCCCTTGTCGCTTGTCATTTTGCCCAGCGTGATCGCCGCCGCCGCCGCCGCCGCGGGGCCGCGGTGCTTCCCGTGATGGCAGTGCAGGTAAACCGGCCCGGGCAGATCGCGGATCGCCCGCGCGATCTCCAGCCGCTGGTCATCAGTGATCTTTCCGTACGTCACCGGCACGTGGACGTACCGCATGCCCCGCTTCGCCGCCGCCTCTGCGTCGGGGGCCGCGCCGTCCACCGAGATGATCGTCCTC
>CAYZFW010000307.1:0-1315 GCA_964477615.1 uncultured Phycisphaeraceae bacterium
GTCTGGGACGGGACGGAACCTGCTCCCGGATTGCACCCGCACGCCGCACCATTCATCGCTGAGCGTGCCGGACGCTCGGAAACGTTCTTGCTCGACTTGCTCTTGGCCATCGCCTTCGCTCCTTGGCTCGATGCTCCATCACACACTCACCCGCAGCAACCGCCGGAGGCTTTGGTTCCTGCCGCAGCGTCCGATGGTGAACGCCTGGCCCCGCCGCAGCAGCCACCGCCGGCCTGAGCCGCCATCGGCGCGGCCGCTGCGGTCGTCTCACCGACCGCTTTCGCCGAATATCCGGCCTTTTGGAGCGCAGCGACGGCCTTCCCCGTCGTCCAGCCGTCCGCAGTCTCGATCACCGCCGAACCCACCGCCACCGACTTGACCTTCACCCCCGGCACCGCCGAAAGGACCTTGGTCACGGCCTGTACGCAGTGCCCGCAGGACATGCCGTCGATGTCGAGCGTGATGGCCTTTGTGTTCTGAGTCGTCGTGTTCATGCGGATCTCCTTGATGGAAGTATACCCCCCCGGAGTATGTACGGCGACGGGGGCCGCCCGGTTCATCCCGGTTTCGACGGGGTCCATCGCAACCCGATTCCAAACCGCTTGGAACTGATTCCAGACCGCTGGGAGTCTGTTCCGCATCGCCCGGAACGGATTCCAAGGCGCCAGGAATGTGTTCCACGGCATCGGGCATACATTCCTTGTGACAGGGAACTGGTTCCGACTGAAGTGGAACACATTTCAGGCCGATGGGAATGCTGTCCGCGCGACCGGGAATGAAGCGGCGTCGGCATCTGCCGGTCAGAACACGCCGCCCGCCTGCCCCGCGCGGACGCCCGCCCGCTCCGGGCCGCTGCCCGCAGGGCCTTGACGTTTACAAGGAGTATCGGCCATGCCACGCGGAGGAACAAACTACATGCCCCGGCCCGACGGCGACTTCTCGGCGTGGGCGAACAACTACAACGAGGCCGTCCACAAGTTCTACGAGGCGCAGGGGCTGGACGTGTCCGAGTTGAAGCTCTTGGAGACGGCCATCGCCGAGTGGAACAAGGATTATCCGGCCCACGTCGCGGCCCAGCAGAAGGCCGAAGGGGCGCGGGCCGCGAAGCAGACCGCCCGCGTCGCGCTGGAGGCCGAGATTCGGCCCGTGACCAACTTCGTGCAGGGGTACACCAAGACGACCGATGCCGATCGCGCGACCATCGGCATCAGCATCCGAGACACGGCTCGGAGAGCCGTGCCACCACCGACCACGCGCCCGCTGGTGCAGGTGGACCACGGGCAACGCTTGCTGCACCGCCTGCGATTCACCGATG
>CAYZFW010000307.1:1325-4310 GCA_964477615.1 uncultured Phycisphaeraceae bacterium
CGCCCCGACACGGCGCGGCAAGCCGCCGGGCACCATCGGCGCCGAAGTCTGGCTCGCGCTTGGGGGGGCGGGCCAGCCCGCGCCGATGCTCGGCGATGCGTACAAGTTCCTCTCGGTAAGTTCACGCGGCAACCTGCAAACGGATTTTTCCAGCGAAGACGCGGGCAAGACGGCGTACTACGCCCTGCGGTGGGTGAGCACGCGCGGAGAAAAGGGGCCGTGGTCGGAGGTATGCGCGGCGACGGTGGCGGCGTAGGTAAGCGCCGAGCCCCGCGGTCAGACCGCTTCGCCCGCCGGGCCCACGGATGCGGCGTTGTCCGGGCCTCCGGCCCGAAGCTTGTGCCCGGCGGATGGGGCGTCGGACATGTTGTCGGCGCGGGCGTGTACGGATTCAAGCCCGGCCGCGACAATCGTCACATCGTCGGTCGGCGCGCCGCCGCCCGTGTGCGCCGCAAGCGCCTCCCGTAGTGCGGAGAGCAGCGGCCCGACGCCCGGCGGGGCGGTCGCCAGAACCGCTTCGAGCCGCGCGCGGCCGAACTGCTTGTTGCCGGCGTCGAACGCCTCGGTCACGCCGTCGCTCACCAGCAGCAGCCGGTCGCCGGGGTGCAGCGCCAGTCGTCGGTTCTCCCAGTGCCAATGCTCCTGGGCCTGCCCGATTCCCAGCAGCATGCCCGTCGGCGGTAGCGGGACCACACCGGGGCTATCACCCGCAGCGGCGCGGAGGATGTACCCGGGGTCGTGCCCGGCGCTGGCGTATTCCAGTTCGTCGGCGCCGGGCCGGAGCACGGCGATGAACATCGACGCGAAGTCCTCTTCGAGGCTGACCTGCGTGAAGCGCCGGTTGATGAGGGTAAGAATCTCCGCGGGGTCCGCGCTCTTCTCGCAGGCGCCCAGCAGCAGGGTCTTGAGCATCGCCGCGCTCATCGCCGCGGGGACGCCGTGCCCGGTGGCATCCGCGATGCAGACCAAGAACGAGCCGTCGGAAAGCGGGATCGCGTCGAAGTAGTCCCCGGCGACATTTTCGGCGGGCACGTACACGGCGGCGAGGTCCAGGCCGGGAATGCCGGCGGGGGCGGGGCACAGGTGCTCCTGGAGACGGCGGGCCTTGGCGAGCTGATTCCGCCGGTCGTTCTCGTCTTCTGCGAGCGCGGCGCTCATGTGTCCGATCTCTTCGGAGAGGAACTCGAACTCGGCGGTGGCGAACCGCTCCGGCGGCGACCCCAGTTCGCCCGCCGCGATTTTCCGGACCGACGCGACCAGCCGGTTGAGCGGGCGGTTGACCAGGCGGATGATGACGAGATTGGCGATCAGCGCGATGAACAGGGCCCCGGCGGCGACGAACGCGAGCCGCTCCAACGCGAGCCGTCGAACCTCGCGCATCACCACCGCCGCGGACTTGGAGACTTCGACGGTGATCCCGCCGAAAGTGGCCCGCCCGACCAGCGGTGCATCGGACGAACGGACTGCCGGCTTGTCTGGTGTGTCGACCGGCCCGGTCCTGTGCTGGGCGTGAACATCTCCATGACCGTGCGCGGAATGCGGCGCCGACTCGTACACGCGGCCGTCCGGGCCCGCGACGCGGACCAAGATGTGGTGGTCGGGCGAATCCTCGTGCTGCATCGATGCGCACACTTCGTCGATGGACAATTGGACGGCCTCGGGCCTCGCGAGCTGGAGCGGGGCTAGGAGCGGCGCCAGCGTGCGTGCTTCGTTGGTGAGCGCGGCCCGTGCGTCGGCGAGCCGCTCGGTCAACTCGCGGCGGTAGTCCACCGTCAACCACGCGGCTACGCCGAGGAGCGCGACGGCGTTGACGGTGACGAGCACCTGAATTCGGAGCAAACGCTTGCGCGAGGGACGGCGGGGCGGGGTGGAGGTGGCGGAGTCGGCGTGATCGTTAGTCATCAGTGGTCTTGCTTCGGCCAGGCGCTACGGCCCGGGCGGCGTGGTTGGCGGTCGCCGCGGCCCGCTGAGATTGTAGAACGCCGCGATCGTCGCCCCGACCAGCCAGCCGAAGACGAAGGTGCAGAATGCGCCCATGAGGGTCTGCGTCCAAGGCGCATCCCATCGGGCGATGGGGCCGAAGTCGATGCCGTGGACGAGCGCGTTGGCGAAGTGCAGCGCGGCGTCTCTTGGCACGAGAGCCATGACGATGGCGCAGCCGAGGTGAAGCGCAGCGAGCGTCGCGCCCAGCGCGAAGCCCAAGCGCCGGGGATCAATGATGTGCATGGCTGCTCCCTCCTTCGGGCCGGGCCGGGTCGGTCGGTCGTGCCGCGTCATGGTCGGATCCGCCGCTGCGCCAGGAGAACGTGGCGGCGAGGAGATGGCACGCCAGCATGGCGGCCAGAGCGATGGGGATGACCCAGCCCTCGCGCACCCCGACGAGCGGGAGCACGAAGATCATGAGCAGGGGGCCGAGGCAACCCAGCAGCATCAGCCACGAGTGTTTGTGGCCGGGTCCGCAGCACATGGTGTGTTCCTTTCTGGGTGCGGCAACAGTGATCAGGGAGCAACTCAGCCCTCCACGGGCTCGGCGACGGTGCCCGGCGGGTGCGCGTACCACCCGGGGTCCTTCCCGTCTTCCAACGCGGCTCGCACCTTGACGAGCGTGAACATCCCGCCGGCGTCGATCTCGTCGAAGTTGCCCTCGGCGGCGCTGCCGATCGTGTTCGGCGGCCGGCCCATCTCCATCATGCCGGTCATGCTCGCGGGCATGGGCATGTAGCCGGGGATCCGGCGAGCAAGGCGGGCCGCGGGCTCGGTCTGATTCACTCCAAGCAGTTGCGGCAAGTTGTGCCCCATGCCGTTCATCAGATGGTGGACCTTGTGGCAGTGGAAGGCCCAGTCGCCCTCCGCGTCGGCGACGAACTCGATGTCGCGAGCCGAGCCGGTCGGCACGTTCACCGTGACCTCTGGCCACTGGCCCGCCTCGGGGATCGGGCCCCCGTCGGTGCCGGTGACCTTGAACGTGAAGCCGTGCAGGTGGAT
>CAYZFW010000308.1:0-4290 GCA_964477615.1 uncultured Phycisphaeraceae bacterium
GACGGCCGAGTCCGCCTGGGCCGCGACGTACTTGCGTGTCGGCTTGAGTTTGGGCGAATAGACGTGCAGCGTGACGAGGATGTCCTTCATTGTCGCGGGGCACGCGGCGGCGTTGCCGAGGTCGTGGATGTCGCGGTCGACGCTGCTGACCACCTGGCCGGGGAGGTAGGTGATGGTGGAATCACGCACGACCAGACCATCGGGCCGGAGGTGGTAGCGCGTCTCGCGGGCGGTGCCGCTGACAATGCGGACCGTACAAGCGGAGCCGGCGTGATCGTGGATGGGGCTGCGCTGGCCGGGGAGCCAGGCCATGACGAGGGCGTCGTAATACTCGGTCTCGCGGACGAGCGTACGGACATACGCGCCGGTGTCGATGGCGATGGCGTCGCCGAGCTGGTCTGTGGTCATCTTGACCGCGGCGACCTCGCGCTCCAAGTCCTTGACATCGATGAACCCGCCGTAGGAATCCAGCGCCTTGAAGAGCGGGAGCAGCACCTCCGGCGGCGTGTCGGTGCGGTCGCGCTTGGGGAGGGGCATGTAGGCGGGGGCGGGGATGGGTTTGGGGCCGTTCATCGTTTGCTCCGAAGGTGGGACGGACGCGTCATCCTTCCATCGGAATGATGCACCATCCGCGTGGGAGTGGCAAGACGAATTCACGAATGCCCCAAAGTTATCGGGGCGAAGTCGAGCCCATCTCGAAGCGCGAGCCCAAAGACCATGGCCAAGAGACTCAGACAAGTCATCGGAGTTGCAAGCCGGCGACGGACCCGCAGCCCAGCGGGGCGCTACTCCACCGTCACACTCTTCGCCAGATTCCGCGGCTTGTCCACGTCGTGCCCGCGCAGCACCGCCGCGTGGCACGCGAGCAGCTGCAGCGGGACCACCGTCAGCAGCGGGCTGAGCGGGTCGGAGATCGGCGGGACGTAGAACACGTCGTCGGCGTAGTTCTTGATCTCGCTGTCGCCCTCGGTGGCAACGGCGATCACGCGCCCGCCGCGGCTGCGCACCTGCTCGATGTTCAGCATCACCTTGTCGTACTGCGGGCCCTTGTTGGCGATGAAGACCGCCGGCATGCCGTCATTGATGAGCGCGATGGGCCCGTGCTTCATCTCCGCCGCGGGCATGCCCTCGGCGTGGATGTACGAGATCTCCTTGAGCTTCAGCGCGCCTTCGAGGGCCACGGGGTAGTTGTACCCGCGACCCAGGAACAGCCAGTTCTCGCGGTCCACGTACTTCTCGCACACCTTCTTGATGTGGTCCGACTGCTGGAGGATGCGGTCCATCAGGTCGGGCACGCGGTTGAGTTCGCTGAGCAGTTCCGAGGCGGTGTCGATGCTCATGAATCGCCGGCGCGCGATGAAGAGCGAGATCATCGCCAGCACCATCACCTGCCCGGTGAAAGCCTTGGTGCTCGCCACGCCGATCTCGGGGCCGACACGGAGGTACACACCGGCGTCGGTCTCGCGCGAGATCGAGGAGCCCACGACGTTCACCACGCCCAGGGTCATCGCGCCGCGTTCCTTCAGTTCACGCAGGGCGGCCAGCGTGTCGGCGGTCTCGCCGCTCTGGCTCACGGCGATCACCACCGTGCCGTCGACTACAACCGGGTTGCGGTAGCGGAGTTCGCTGGCGTAATCGGTCTTCGCCGTGACTTTCGCGAGGTCTTCGAGGAAGTACCCGCCGAGCATCGCGGCGTGGTAGGCGGTGCCCTGGCCCGTGAGCACGAACTGCTTGGCGCGGATGAGGTCGCGGGCAAGTTCCGAGATGCCCCCCAGCACGATCCGCCCCTCGCGCTCGCTGACGCGTCCCTGGAGCGTCGTGCGCAGAGCGCGGGGCTGCTCGCAGATCTCCTTCATCATGAAGGTGTCGTGCGTGCCCAGTTCGATCTGCTCGAGCTCGAACTCGAGCTGACGGATCTTCGGCGTCACCGGGACGTTGTCGATGGTCGAGGTGCGGAACTCGGTGTCGCCCGCCTGGTTGCGCGAGAGCTTCGCCACCTGGTAGTCGTCGAGCTCGAACACCTGCGTGGTGTGGGCCACGATGGCGGAGGCGTCGGACGCAACAACGAACTCACGGTCGCCCACGCCGACGATCAGCGGCGAGCCCTTGCGGGCCACCAACAGAACGCCGGGCTCCTTCTCGCAAAGCACCCCGATCGCGTAGGCGCCGCGGACTTCGCGAAGGGCGTTTTGCACGGCCCGTTCGAGATCGCCGTCGTACAACTCGGAGATCAACATCGCGAGAACCTCGGTATCGGTCTCGCTGGTGAACTTGCGCCCCTTGTCCTGCAGGTACTGCTTCAGAGCGGCGTAGTTCTCGATGGTGCCGTTGTGGATGATGGCCACGCCCAGGCGGTCGTCGCGGTGCGGGTGGGCGTTGCGCTCCGAGACCTCGCCGTGGGTCGCCCAGCGGGTGTGGGCCAGACCCTGCGAACCGTGGAACCCCGGCAGGCCCTTGAGGGTCTCCTCGAGCACGCTGACCCGCCCCACCGTCCGGCACACCTCCAGCCGCCCGTTCAGCGTGGCGATACCGGCGGAGTCGTACCCCCGGTACTCCAGCCGCTTCAGGCCTTCGAGCAAAATGGGCTTGGCTTCACGGTGTCCGAGGTAGGCGACGATTCCACACATAATGGGGTTCCAGATCGGCCCGAGAGGCCCGCAGCGTGGGCAAAACCACCCACGACGCCGCGACCGGTCGTCCGACAGGGGCGAGGACCCGCTACGGGCCCGAATCTGCGTCCGGTACGGCGGGACGCGACCGAACGATAGACCGAGAATCACCCAGAAAGGCCGGGACGCTTGTCTACGTCCTCGCGACCCCCTCAGTTCGGTTTCGGTTTCCGGGTGGGCTCGGCCGCTCAGCGCATCGGGTGCGGCGGGATGAACCCGGTGTTCCCAGAGCCGCTGGGGGCGCCGTTCTGCTTGGCCATGTGGGCCGCAACGATGCGCCTGCGGATGATGTTCACCACCGCCTCAAGGCGCGTCTTGCCCGTGATCTCAAAGGCAGGCCACGCACCGCCGCACACGCTCCGCGAGTGGGCGATGATGTCCTTGATCTCCGCGGCGAGATCGTCGAGTTTCACCGTGTGAAACGTGCCCGCGGGCATGGGGACGACGATCTTCGGAGAGTGGACGTCGGGCACGAGCATCGCCGCGGGGGCACCGTCCTTGCAGCCGTTCTCGTAGACGAACGACCAGCACCACGGCACCCCGTGCCACGCCAGCTTCTCGGTCACATTCGGGAGCGAGCGGAGGGCCGTGAGGGCGCACTCAAACAGTTCGGCGTTGTGCTTGTTTGAATAGCCCTCGCGAAGGGCGCGGTGGCACGGGACCGTGAACTGGTCTTCCCAAGCGGGGCGTTGGTACAAAGGCTTGGCCATGGCGCTCGAACCGGAGGAGGCGAGCCCGGCACACAACAACGGCGCTGAAACGATGTAAACCGTTGCTGCGTCGGGCTTTGCGAGTCAGGGACAACACGGTCCGCCGCACCCGCAGGTGCCGCACGGCCCGCGCCGGGGACGACAATCTCGTGCCCCACACCATAGATGTACGCCAAATCGGGGGGGAATGCTCGTGGAAGTGGGCGGGAAAGTGCCGGTTTTGCGCGGTTTTTGCGTTTCGGCTTGATTTGATCGTATTTTGTACGGTTCTCCGTCGGAACGAAGGGGGTCGCCGGGCGAAACGGCGCTGGTCAGCAGACCCGCCCGCCGCGCCGGGTAGGATGGTCCCATGCCCGATGCCCCCTCTTCAACCACGCCATTGAACGAGGCCGACCTCGACTCGTCCATGCACCTCGCGTCGGCGTCGATCCTCGTGGTCGATGACCACGAGCAGAATCTCGAGTTGCTGCAGGCCTACCTGGAAGACATCGGCTGCAAAGTCCGGCTCGCGCGTGACGGCCTCGAAGCCCTGGCAGAGATCCAGAAGGGCCAGCCCGACCTCATCCTGCTGGACGTGATGATGCCTCGGATGAGCGGGTTCCAGTTGTGCTCGAAACTCAAGGCCGACCCCGAGACGCGCGACATCCCTGTGGTGATGGTGACGGCACTGAGTGAGGTGGGCGATGTGGAGCGCGCGGTCGAGTGCGGCGCGGACGACTTCCTCACCAAGCCGGTGTTCAAGCTCGAACTGCTGACGCGGGCCAAGAGCCTGCTGCGTGTACGTCTGCTGAAGAAGCAATTGGAAGAGACGCTGCGCGAGATGCGCCGGATCAAAGGGGAGTAGCGTTTGGGAGTGGCGGGATCGGGGGACCGTGCGGTGTGCCACGGCTTGGCTTCCGAGACAAGCCGTG
>CAYZFW010000309.1:0-4271 GCA_964477615.1 uncultured Phycisphaeraceae bacterium
GTTCTCCACCGGGCTGTTTCTTGACCAGCGGGAGAACCGCAGGCACCTGGCCTCGCTCTGCGCGGCAAAGCCCGGGATTCGGGTGCTGAACACCTTTGCGTACACCTGCGGCTTCTCGGTGGCGTGCGCACGGGCCGGGGCAGTCACGGCGAGCGTGGATGTCTCGGGGCGGTACCTCGAATGGGGCAAGCGGAACTTCGCCCACAACGGGATCGACATCGCCCCGCACCGCTTCGCGCGGATGGACACCTTCGAGTTCCTGGAGTATGCCGAGCGCAAGGGGCTGTGGTTTGACCTGGTGATCCTCGACCCTCCGAGTTTCGCCTCGGCGGACAAGCGCCGGGGGATCCGGGCGTGGTCGTCGGTGGCGGATTACGCGAAACTCGTCGCGGCGGCGACGCGAAGGCTTGACCCGCGCGGCGAGCGGCTGCTCTTTGCCTCCACAAACACGCTGGAACTGTGCCGGGCGGGGCGGCTGGAGCGCGAGATCGAGAATGGACTGGCGCGGGAGCCGAGGTGGCTCGAGTTACCGCCGGCGGGAGTGGACTTTGCGGCGGAGAAGGGCCGGTTCGCCGCACGGCTGTGCCGTCGTGGCTGAGCCGCGGGATCGTGGGCAACGCTGGGGATTCGGTTCACTTGTGAGGGTTGCGGTGTGGCTTTAGGATCGGCGGCGGTGACGAAGCGTGGTCCCTCATCCCGGCGCGTGGCGTGCGTGCTTTTGCCGCGCGCCGTGGTTGCCGCCGCGGGGGTCAGCGCGGGGGTGGGGACCGCGCTCCTGGGTCTTGGGGCGATGCCGCTCGGTGTCGCCTTTGCCCAAAGTTCCGTGCCGCCCGATGCCCAGACGCAGGGGTTCAGCGGGCGAGACTTCGGCGGGATGGACCTCCCAGCTTCGCCTCAGAAACTCGCGATGTCCTTCTCGGGGATGCGCGGCTGGTCGTGGCGTGAAGGCGCCGCGACGCGGATGCTCCTGGAGCGCGATGTCCGCGTCACCATCGGGCCTTACCGCTTTGTCGCCGACCGCGCGGTGGTGTGGATGGAACCGGTGACCGTCAAAGGGGCGGACGGCTCGCCCGTCGCGGCGGACCAGGTGGCGGTGTTCTTCGAGAACGCCCGCGACCCCGCGGGTCCGGGTGAGGGCGGGTCCGCACAGGGTGCGGCGGGCCCCGGGGGTGCGGGTCAGTGGCTCAGCCAGTCGGCCTCGCGGCTTCTCGTCACAGGGCTGATCGTCGGCGAACCTGACGTGCCCCCGACGGTCGCCGTGGACGTCCCGATGCGCGATGCACGCCCGGCGAGCCCGTTCGTCGGGGAGGCCGAAGCGCGGCTGTCGCGGTACCTCACGGCGCTCGCCTCGCGCGACGAATCCGCCCCCGGCGAGCGCGCCGTCGCTGACGGCGGCACCGGGGGGCGCCGCCCTTCGATCCGCGTGAACGACCCCGTGAACGCCGCGGAAGCGGACCCTCTGCCGCAGGGCTTCGGCGAGCCGCCAACGGGCGCTGGCGGGCGCGATCTCACGCTGGACACGCGGCTGGCCGCGGGGATCTCTCCCATCGCGCCCTCGGCCCGTGTGATCGCGCCGCGCGACGGGCTGATTGAGTTCTACTGCCCGGACCCGAAGCTGGTGGAAGTCGATCCCGCCGCTCAGGGACCCGCATCGGGCAGCGAGGCACTGGGCGCGACGCGTGCGTTCATCATGAACGGCGGCGTCACCGCGCAGTACGACACCATCGGGCGGCGCCAGAGCGTGCAGATGACCGCGGCCCGAGGTGTGGTGTTCCTTGCCAAGTCTCCTGGTGCCGACCAGGGGATGAAACTCACCGCCGAGGATGTGCTGGGCGTCTATCTCGAGGGCGACGTGCAGGTGACGGTGCGGTCGAGGCCGGACATCACCAGCGGCGCCTTCCAGCCGGACCAGTACGTCCTCCGCGGCAACCGCGTGTACTACGACCTGAAGCGAAACAGCGCCGTGCTGCTCGACGCCGTCTTCTGGACCTACGACCAGGAGCGCGGCATGCCGCTGTACCTCCGCGCCGGGGTGCTGAGGCAGCGCTCCCTGCGGGAGTTCTCGGCGGAGAAAGCAACGCTCGCGAACGTGAGCTTCGCCGAGCCGCACTTCGCGATCGGGGCTTCGAGTGTGACGATCACACGGGACACCTCTTCTGAGGGACGTGCGTTCAACACGTACGACGCGCGGGACGTGGTGTTCACCGCCGGGGGCGTGCCGCTGGCGTACCTGCCGAAGGTGTCGGGCGAGTTCAAGCCCAGCCCGCTGCGCCGGATCGAGTTCGAGCGCGTGGCCCGCTCGAACGTCGTCCGCACCGTGTGGGACATGTACACCATCCTGGGGATGGACGCTCCCGAGGGCAACCGCTGGGACCTCCTGATCGACGGTTACCTCGACCGCGGCCTCGGCGTCGGCACCGACCTGCGCTGGCGCAGGACGGACATCGACGGCTCGCTGCTGGCGTACTACATCAACGACCAGGGCGAGGACCACCTCAGCAGCGGCGCCGACCGCGACCCGCCGCAGGAGAACCGCGGGCTGATCCTGGGCGACAACATCTGGCGGATGGATGAGCACTGGACGCTCTTCGCCGAGGGCACCTACATCTCGGATGAAGCGTTCGTCGACTCGTTCTTCCGGCGAGAGGCCGAGACGCGCCGCGAGTTCACGAACTCGCTGTACCTCCGCCGTCTGGAAGACACCGAGGCGATCACCGCCGAACTCCGCGGCACGTTCAACGACTTCGTCTCCAACCAGTACCTGCTGGAATCACAGGGCTATCAGGTCGAGAAGCTGCCGGACCTCGCGTACCACCGCGTGGGCGAGGACCTCTTCGACGGGCTCATCAGTTACACCGGCGAAGCCCGCTACACCGCGATGAACCTCGTCTTTGACTCCCCTACGCTCGCTAACCACGGCTACGACACGCGCGAGCGGGCCAACGCCGGCTTCGGCCTGCTGCCCACGCAGCGACTGCAGGACGTACTGAGCGCCGGCGGCTTCGATGAGGACACCGTCTCGCGCTTCGACACCCGCCACGACTTCGAGGTGCCGCTGAGCCTCGGGCCCATCAACGTCACGCCCTTTGCCGTCGGGCGCGTGACGGCGTACGACACCGACTTTTCACGGTACCGCGGCGGCGGCGCCGCGGGCGAGAACGACGCCGACCGCGAGCGCTACTGGGGCGCCACCGGCGTCCGCGCCGCCACCAGCCTCACGCGCACCGACTCTTCCATCGAATCCGACGCCTTCGACATCCACGGCGTGCGCCACATCATCACTCCGAGCGTCACCGCCTGGACCAGTGGCACAAACCTCGAACAGAACGACCTGCCCGTCTACGACGAGAGCGTCGAGTCCATCGCCGACGGCTCGGCCGTCCGCCTGGGCCTCAACAACACCTGGCAGACCCACCGCCCCGGCACCTCCCCCGGCACCCGAGGCACGATGCGCTCCGTCGACTGGCTGAAACTCAACACCGACTATGTCTGGAGCAGCGGCGAGGTCGACATCGAGTCCCCCTTCGGCCGCTTCATCGAGGCCCGCCCCGAGCGGTCGAGCTTCGGCGACTTCTTTACCGGCGACGCGATCCTCCAGCTCACCGACGCCGTCGCCATCACCGCCGACGTGCTCTACGACGTGAACGAGAGCTCCACCAGCCGCACCGCCGCGGGCGCGATCATCGACCACGGCTTCGGCTTCTCCACCTTCGCCGAGTTCCGCTCGCTGGACCAGCTCGACTCGAAGAACCTGGATTTCGGGGCCAAGTACGAGCTCTCCCGCAAGTACGCGCTCACGGCGGTGACGGTGTACGACCTCGATGCCGAAGAGTTCCAGAGCGTGGGCGGGCGGATCATCCGCCGCTTCCCGCAGTGGACGGTGGAACTGGGGTTCCACGTGAGCACGATCACGGACGAATCGAGCATCGGGTTCGTGCTGTCGCCGGTGGGCGCAACGGGCGAGACCCGCCGCCGCATCTTCACGCGGGAGTTCGACGACATCGCCCCAACGGCCCGCGAGCGCGACGCGGTGAGTGACCGGTTGGATGATGGGCCGTTTGGAGATTGAGCCGTTGGCCGAGCTCTCGGAGACAGTCATCACAGAGTCGCGGAGGGCGCAGGGGGATTCACAGAGAGAGAGAAAGAAAGAGAGAGAGAGAGAGAGAGAGAGAGAGAGAGAGAGAGGCGGGGGGGTGGTTGTGATAACCAGAAGACTGAGCGTCTCTGACCCCGAGAGGGGATGTCCATGTGTTAAGGAGATTTGACACCAT
>CAYZFW010000310.1:0-4254 GCA_964477615.1 uncultured Phycisphaeraceae bacterium
CGCTTGCCGCCGGTCATGACGTGGCGCATGCGCATGATGTCGGTCTCGACGTACTCCTGCTTGGTGGAATAGAGGGGCTTCCAGCCGTAGACCTGTGTCGGCGGGTGGATGTGGTACATGGTGCCCGAGGGGCCGCTGAAGCCCTCGGTGCCGAAGAGCTCTTCGGAGTACAGGCAGCCGTCGGGGCGGCGGAACTGGACGTGGCGCTTCTGGGGGAGGAGGCCGAGTTTGGTGTAGTACGGCATGGGGTGGTCCGGTGGCTGGGTCGGGGTTCTGGGTCCGGGTCTTGGGGCGGAGAACGCTTGCGATGAGGCGACGCGGCTGGCCGAGAAAATCGGCGTTGGGTTGGCGCAATCAAGTGTATGGGGGCGCCGGCGATTCGTTCGGCTGAACCGGGCCGAAACAGGGGCGAAATGGTGCGGGAGTTGTCCTGATTTTCGCTTGGATAGGGCGTGGGAGCCTGTAGGCTGTGCGGGTGTGTCCAGGCGTCTCGAAGGTCGAGACGGTGGACATGGGAGAAAGGAGCGGGCAATGGCACCGAAGGTTGTTTGCGCGCGGACGGGCTGGGTGCCGGCCATGGTGCTGGGGCTGAGCGCGGCGGCGTGGGGGGGACCGCTGGCGCCTCCGGCGGGGCCTGTCACATCGACACCGGGACCCGAGCCTCGGATCGCGATCAACGCGGTGAACACACCGGGGGACGCAGACAGCGTGTTCCGAATCTCAGCGGCGGGTTCGTACTACCTGACGGGGAACGCGGTCGGCGTAGCGGCCAAGCACGGGATCGAGATCGTGGCCTCGAACGTCACCATCGATCTGAGCGGCTTCGAGTTGCGCGGCGTTGCGGGTTCTTTGAAGGGGATCATGGTCGAGGGTTCACGATCTGGCATCGCCGTCGGCAACGGGTCCGTGACCGCATGGGGCGGCACCGGCGTTTCGCTGATCGACGCGAACTCCGGAGACGGTGAGCAGCATCGCCTCGAGCACCTCAATGTGGTCGGGAACTTGGACGGCGGCGTGACGGTCGGGGACGGGTCCATTGTGCGTCACTGCCTCGTCCGGGATTGCACGAACGGGGAGGGGATCCGTGCCCGCGGCACCGCCGTCATCGAGTCGTGCGTTGTGATCGGAAACGGCGGCAGCGGGATCGATGTTGGCTCCGCCTCGACCGTGAGCAACTGCACCGTGTCCGAGTGTTCGGGGTCGGGAATCCTCGTCGGCGAGGACTCCGCAGTGACCGGGTGCATCTCCAAAGAAAACACGGGAGCGGGCATCATCACCGGCACGGGCGGCATGGTCCGAGACTGCAACGCGTCGTTCAACCAAGGCCCCGGCGTCCGCGTTGATTTGAGGGGGACCATCATCTCGTGCACGGCTTCGCGCAACGAGACCAACGGTTTCCAGATCGGCAGCAGCAGCACGCTCACCGACAGTTCGGCGTCGGAGAACAAGTTCGACGGCGTGCTCGCCAGCGGGCACTGCGTCATCCGAGGCAATCGGTTCAGCGCGAACGGCTTCTTCGGCGACGCCGCCGGCATCCACCTGACGGGGGACGACAATGTTGTCGAGGGCAACCTCTGCCGGAGCAACGACCGGGGCCTCGACGTTGATGGGGACGGGAACCGCCTCGAAGCCAACTCGTGCTCGAGCAACGGCATCGGCTACTCGGTCAACGGCACGGGCAACTTCTTTGCGCGCAACACGGCCCGCGGGAACAACACCAACTGGGCCGTGGTCACGGGCAACGTGCTCTTCGTGGTCGAGGCCGCCACGGCCGGGATCGTCGTTGGGCCCAGCGGCGGTGTCTCGCCCGGCAGCACCAACCCGAACGCGAACTACTCCTACTGACCCAGTGTGGCCTACGGCGCGCCCACCAACATCATCGCTCCGCGTCGCCAACGCACCCAGATCCACTTCCCCTCGATCCGCCGCTGAACTCAGAGAGGATACATCATTGAATCGCCACTCCGATCGTAAACCGGTCCTGCTCACGCTCGCAATCGTCGTGCTCTGTGTCGCTTGCACGACCCTCGATGCTGGTCCGATCAACCCGCCCGCCGGCCCTGTCGCACCGACCCCCGGACCGGAACCGCGGACCGCCATCAACTCGACCAACACGCCGGGAGACTCGGGCGCTCTCTACATCATCTCGTCGTCGGGCAGCTACTACCTCACCGGGAACATTACAACCGGTGGGCGGCACGTGATCGAGATCGCGCCGTCGGCCTCCGATGTCACCATCGACCTGATGGGGTACACCATCACGCTGATCCCCGGGCTTCCCCCTGCGACCACGCCCACAGGCATCTTCGCAGCGGCCTCGCAGAGCCGGACGCTCGCCATCCGAAACGGCGTCATCCGCGCACAGGTGCAGTTCACGAACAACGCCGTCCGCGTCGACGGCGGGGCGAACACGGTCGTCGAAGACCTCCGGGTCCACGGCACCGGGCTGGGGATCATCGCGCCCGATCACTCGACCGTGCGCCGATGCGAGGTCTCGAACATCCAAAGCAACATCGACGACGGTGCGGGCATCCAGACCGGCCTGTACTCGGTCGTTGAAGACTGCCGCGTACGCGGCGTCAACACGACCGGCGTGACCGCGCTGATCCGCGTCGGAGGCCACTCGGTTGTGAGAGATTGCCACATCGCGAGCACCGAGCCGTGCGAGGTCGGGATTGACGCGGGGTCGGGGTCGATGGTGGAGCGGAACCTGATCCGGAACGACGATGGCGTGCTCACCTTCGACGCGATCTCGTGCCCGGGTGGAAGCCTCACCGCCCGAAGCAACACCATGACCAGCACCGCCGTGGGGACGCACACGGGCATCGTCTGCGGCGGCGCCTCAACCATCCAGGACAACGTGTTCTCCGGGCTCGATCTGTGCATCAACATCGGTGTCGCATCCGACTGCCTCATCGTGCGGAACCACTTCCGCGGCGGCACGACCGTCAACTCCAACTTCCCGGCGTCCAACATCATCGGGCCAATGGTTGGCTCCGGCGGTGCGGCGGCGAGCAGCAACCCGCACGCGAACTACGCGCAATAGGCAACCGATTCACTTTCTCTTTCGCTACCCGGTCCACAATTCCTCTCGGAGGCCAGATGAAGTCCGCGACTTCGAAGACTCTCGCCGCAACCCTGACCTCGTTGTGCATGCTTGTCGCGACGCTCGCGCGGGTCGCCCACGCCGGGGCCTGAGCCGCGGATTCCGATTAGCGCGTTGACAACGCCCGGTGACGCAGATTCGCTGTTCAAGATCACGCAGGGTGGGTCGTACTACCTCACGGGGAACGTGGCCGGAGTGGCGGGCAAGCACGGGATCGAGATCGCGTCGTGGGGCGTCACCATCGACCTCAACGGGTTCGAACTCAACGGCGTCGCCGACGGCACCCTCGATGGGATCACCATCGCCGTCGGTGAGCCGCGCAACATCACGGTCCTCAACGGGAGCGTGCGGAGTTGGGACGGCGACGGCGTGAGCATCGCGGCGGCCAACGGGTGCCGCGTCGAAGGCCTTGTCTCTGCGGACAACGGCGGCGACGGGCTTCCCGTCGGTGACTACGCCACGGTGTCGCGGTGCTCGTCGTTCAGTGACGGTGGGCGGGGCATCCTCGTCGGATTCGGTGGCTCGATCACCAACTGCACCTCGGCCAGCAGCGGCAGCATCGGCATCGTCCTGAGCACCGGATCGACAATGAGCCACTGTACTTCCTACTTCAGCGGCAGCCACGGCATCTCAGCTGGCTTGGGCTGCTCGATCAGCCACTGCACGGTGAACAACAGCACCGGGGACGGTTTCCGGCTGAACGAAAACTGCATGATCACCGCCAGCATCGCCGCCAACAACGGTCAGGACGGCATCGAAGCCTCCAGCGGCTGCGTCATCCTGAACAACAACTGCCGCGACAACGCCGTCAAAGCCAGCGGTGCGGGCATCCACACCACCGGCGGCGACAACCGCATCGAAGGCAACAACTGCTCCGACCAGGACCGCGGCATCGACGTCGACGCGAGCGGCAACGTCATCATCCGTAACACCTGCTCGCGGAACTTCACGGACTGGTCCATCGCCGGGGACAACATCTACGGCGTGATCGTCGATCGCCGGATCCCGGAGACGGTCCCATTCTCGAACCCCGTCAACGGCTTCTCGGCTGGCTCAACGCTGGGGAACCCCGCCGATCCCAACGCGAATTACTCGTACTAGCCGGACCAGAAAGCCGCGGGCCAATGCAAGGCGTTGGCTTGCCCGCG
>CAYZFW010000311.1:0-4247 GCA_964477615.1 uncultured Phycisphaeraceae bacterium
TGGGGAAGGCATCGAGGCATCCAGGCATCGAGGCATCGAGGCATCGAGGCATCGATTCGGGGAGCACCGAAGTCCGTTGGAATGGACTTCGGTGGCACGGGGCGTTTGGCGCCTGTCATTGGTGGTCACGCGTGGATACGCTTGGATATGAACGACGCGCGGAATGCCGACCAGTCTGATGCCTTTTCTGTGCCGCAGCTGCTGCCGGATGCGTTGCCGGCGTACCCCTTCGGCATCTTCAAGTCGTGGTGGGACGAGGCGCACGCGGGGAAGATCCAGCCCAACCCGCACGCGATGTGCCTTGCGACGGTCGACGCCGAGGGCAAGCCTTCGGCGCGGATCGTGCTGTGCAAGGGGATGAACCTGGAAGCGTCGGCGGCGGGCGGTTACATCGTGTTTTACACCAACCGGAACAGCCGCAAGGGTGCGGCGCTCGCGTCGAATCCGCGTGCGGCGCTGGTGTTCCACTGGGATGATCTCGACCGGCAGGTGCGGATCGAGGGGCCGGTGGTGCAATCGCCGGACGCGGAGAGCGATCGGTACTTTGCTTCACGTCCGCTGGAGAGCCGCATCGGGGCGTGGGTGAGCGATCAATCCAAGCCGATTGCGTCGCGGGATGAACTGCTGGGCAAGGTGGGTGAGACGATGCTGCGTCTGGGGGTGATGCTGGATGACGAGAACGCGAAGGTGTCGCGCCCGCCGCACTGGGGCGGGTACCGGGTGTGGATTGAATCGATGGAGCTTTGGGTTGGTGGTCCGGGGCGGGTGCATGACCGCGCGCGGTGGTCGCGTGTGCTTCGGCGTGAGGGGGAGGGGTTTGTGGGCGGGGCCGAGGGGTTCGCGGCGACGCGGTTGCAGCCGTGAGATTCTGTTGGGCGTCGGTTTCTTGTGGCTGCGGCGGGTCGTGAGGCGCGAGCGGGCGCACGCCTGGGATGACCACCTGACGACACTGCTGGGGCTGGCGGTGAAGCCGGTTGCGAACCCGGCGTTTCCGCTTGATCAGTTTGGTTGATGACTGCCGTGCCACGGGCTTCCGCCTTCAGAGGCGGACGCCCGTGCTCCGCGAATCACGCACTTGCATGTTCGGCACGGGCATCTCGCGAAGACGCGAGAAGCCCGTGGCACGTGTTGCGGGCGGGCACCCCGAACGGGCCACATGGCTCGCCGAGTACAGATGCACTGACCGTAAAGCCGGTCAGTGGCACGAGCGCTCTTCACGCTCGGTATCAGACTTGGCCGAGTCAGCCTTTCCGCCCGTGCCGCACTCGGGGCACGGCGCGGTCGGGTTGAGGCCTCGGCGGTCATAGTTGCAGGTTGGGCAGAGGTGTTCCGGCTTGATTCGCCAGGATCGGAGAGCGATGAGGATCAGGCCGAGCCCAATCAGAATCTGATGTTCCAGGTTTTCCCAGCCGAACCCATACCCAACCCACGTCCACTCCGGCATCAGCGCGCCGGGGTTTGCCATGCGATAGCCATCCAGCATCCTTGTTGTCAGATAGGTCAGGACCGTAACCGCCAAGACACAGACCACCGGCCACCGGGATCTCATTGGGATCGACAGCAAAGCGCCCCAAACAATCGAGGCGAGAAGAAATGAGACGAGGCCCCCGAGCGTCGCGCCGATTCCGGCCGTGTCAGATATCCATACATAGAACTTGAATCGCGCAATAGGCAAGGCCCAGGCAGCCAAGGCTGACAGTGCGTACCAACGTACACGAGCTGGCGGCCGCATGAGCGCTAACGCGATCCACAAGCCAGGCAAAGTGAGAATCGAGACCGAGGGATACGCGGTCTCCCACCACGGGACGATCCCCGCAGCGATCGCAATGACGAGGTTTTCTCGGTCGGTCGCGAAGTGACCCACCAGCGTCTGAACGCGGAGCACCGGGTCCCACCCGCGCCACGCCGCCGTCGCGAGCACCACAAACACCCCCACCAACACCCATCCGCGCCACGTGAACCGCCCTCACGCGGCCACGCCGCCCTGATGTCCCGGAGCATCTGCTTCACGCGGCACCACCCCAATCCCGTCCCGGTGGGGCAGGCTTCCAGCCTGCCTTCTTCTGATGATGGCAGGCTGGAAGCCTGCCCCACCGATTTCTACCGCCCTGCCTCAAGCGCATTCTTGAAGTGCTTGCCCTGCACCGGGACGACCATCTCGAGGATGTGTTGGAGGACTTCCGCCGGGCTGCCGAGGGCTTCCACGGTGCGGATGATGTTCTTGGGGTAGTGCTCGAGGACCGGGTAGGTCTCGTTCTCGTACACCTGCCAGCGGCGGCGGATGACGTCCTCCTTCGCGTCGTCGAAGCGGTTTTCCTTGATCGCGCGGCGGCGGAGGCGCTCGAACATCTTTTCCTTGTCCGAGCAGGTGAGGTGGATGACCAGAAGGACGTCGATGTGGGCGTCCATGACGCGGGCCTGATGGGCGTTGCGGGGGATGCCGTCGAGGACGAGGAGGTCGTTGTCGGGCTTGTAGATGCTGAGGATGGTCTGGGCGCGGATGTTCTCCTGCCACATCTGGATCGTGAGGTCGTCGGGGACGAGCTCGCCGCGGGAGGAGTACTCGACGAACTTTTTGCCGAGTTCGGAGTGGACGTTGAGGGTGCGGAAGACCTCGCCGCAGGAGAGGTGGTAGAAGCCCGGGACGTGGCCGAGGATCTTGCCCTGGGTGCCCTTGCCGGAGCCGGGGGCGCCGAAGAGGAGGATGGTCTGGTACTTCGGTTGCTTCTGGGTCATGTGAGGCTCGCGTGGCTTGTTCGTGGGCGGTCTGTAGCGTAGCCGAGCGGCTCAGAATCGGTACGAACGGGGGGGTGGCATGACGGGCACTTGATTCCCGACCCACCGGCGGTGCTATCTCCCCCTTGGCCCCCCGCCGGGTGCCCCTATTCGCACAGCCCAAAAACACAACCACCGACCGAGCGGCCGGTGGGTTGAACATTCAGAAAAGCGGGTGAACGGATTCGAACCGTCGACTTTCACGTTGGCAACGTGACGCTCTACCACTGAGCTACACCCGCAGGATGTTCTCCCGAAGGCCTATCGGCCAGCGGGGGAGACAAAGATAGCCCCCTTCCTGCGTTCCGTCAACGCCGGGGCAAACGGGGTGGATTGGCGGAGTGGCGGTCCCGGGTAAGGGATTCCCGGACTTCCTCGCTGGCTGCCCCTGCGGCCTCATCACCCCCCACGCAGCCGGGTCCGCACCTGGCCCATGGGTACGCGGTCGTCCTTCATGCGGTTGTCCTGGCGCGGGCCGTCGGTGGGGACCACTCGCCAAGCGGCTCGGAGCATCCGGGCCACGCCGCTGGCGAGGTCGAAGAAGGACATGCCCTCGGCGTTGCCCTCGAGTTGGTACACGCCGGGCGTGCCGGCTCGCATGAGGGCGAGCAGAGCCTCGGCGGTGTCGTCCAGCCAGGCGCACGAGGGCGTCCACTTGGTGCTGGCTTCGATGACGCCGCCGTTCTCGGCCGCTTTGCGAGTCAGGAAGTCTGTCATCGTATTGGAGCCGGGCGCTGCGCCGATCTGCCATCCCAGGCGTGGCACGATCGCGTTCGGGCACGCCGCGAGCACTCGACGCTCGCAGTCGATCTTGTAGCGTCCGTAGTCGTCGGTGGCGTCGGGGGATGCGTCGGGGCCGATGGGGGCGGCCGCGGTGGGGCCGAAGACGGAGACGGAACTTGTCCAGAGGAGTCTGGGCGTGCCCGTGCCGGGCCCGGCGCAGGATTGGGCGATCCATTCGGCCCACTCTGGCGCGCCGGTCGCCACATGGCACACCCATTCTGGGCGGTGCTTCGCGATGAAGGCCCGCACCGTTGCCTCATCGCTGGGCGGGTTTGTTCCCCGATCCCACGCGATCACCTCATGGCCGTGCCTCGAAAGGCACTTGGCAAGGGCGGGGGCGACGGTGCCGTTCATTCCAGTGACGATGCACTTCATGCTCGGAGTGTAATGCGAACCCTGACGGATTCTTGGGGAAGTGGCGCGAATCGCACACGAGTTCCCGGTGCCGGGGTACGGCGTCCGCGCCGTGCCTCGCCGCGAACCTGCAACGATCGGGGCACACGAGGACGTGTACCCCGGCACCCAGCACTGACCTGCCTGGGAAGGCAGGTCAGTGGCACGGCGTGCCGCACGCTCGGGATCATGTCGAGAGATCGCCCATCCGATGCACGCGTGCGTGCTACTTGCGGTCGGGCTCGAAGACGCCGTCCCACTCGGGCGGCGGCGGGCTCTTGAGGAGTTCGGCGCAG
>CAYZFW010000312.1:0-1419 GCA_964477615.1 uncultured Phycisphaeraceae bacterium
GTCACCCAGACCGCCCTTGCCGACGACGAGGTCGAGATGGAGGAGATCGACGGCCACTTCTACTACCTCCGCTACCCCCTCTGTCACGGTCACAACGGCAGCGGCCTCAAGAACGTGATCCCTGTGACGTGGGACGAGCTCAAACGCCGCGGCTATCCCGGCGCGGAGAGCCACCCCGACGCCGAGCAGGCGTGGATCACCGTCGCCACCACCCGCCCCGAGACCTACCTCGGCGACACCGCCGTCGCCATCAACCCCAAGGACCCCCGCGCGAGCGCCCTCAAGGGCCTGCACTGCGAACTCCCCCTCGTCGGCCGCGTCATCCCCATCATCGAAGACGACTACGTCGTCCTCCCCGCGGCGATGCAGGCGGACCCGGAGGCCGCGAAGAACGACCCCAAGGCCCAGTTCGCCACGGGTTTCCTGAAGGTCACGCCCGCGCACGACCCCAACGACTACGAGATCGGCCGCCGCCACAACCTCGCCGCCATCAACGTGATGGCCCCCGACGCCTCCATCTCCGATAAGCACGGCTGGACCGACGTGGGCGACGCCCACCTCTTCGTCGGCCTCTCCCGCGAAGCCGCACGCAAGAAGGTGCTCGACGAGTTCAAGGCCCGCTCAATCGGAGGCTACCCCCTGCTCGCCGACCGAAAGCCCTACAAGCACAGCGTCGGCCACAGCTACCGCAGCCACGCCGCAATCGAGCCTTACCTCAGCGACCAGTGGTATGTGAAGGTGACGGACCCGAAGTTGGCCCAGGCCGCAAACCGCGCTCTGGTGGAAGATCAAAGAACGGTGGGGCAGGCTTCCAGCCTGCCATCCTCAACCAAAGGAACCACCCAAGCCCTCAAGATCACCGAGCGCCGACTCCCCCACTGGGAAATGGGCGGCAGCACCTACTTCATCACCTTCCGCACCCGCTCCGGCGAACTCTCCCCAGCCGAACGCAAAACCGTCCTCGACGCTTGCCTCTTCTGGCACGGCAAGAAGATGCGAGTGCATCACGTCGTGGTCATGCCCGACCATGTCCACCTGCTCATCACGCCGCTGGAGATCAGCAAGGGCGAATACCACCCCCTCAGCGAGATCACCCACAGCATCAAGAGTTTCACCGCGAACGAGGTCAACCGCTCACGCGGCGTGACCGGTCCCCTCTGGCAGGACGAGTCCCACGACCGAATCGTCCGCCCCGGCGACGAGTTCGCGGAGAAGTCGAAGTACATGGTTGAGAACCCCGTCCGTGCCGGTCTGGCTTCGCGCCCGGGGGAGTATCCGTTTGAGGCGCGGCCAGAGTGGATTCGGCCTGATGCTTCGGGATTGCTGGATGACAATGACCGGTGGGGCAGGCTTCCAGCCTGCCATCAAGGGGCAAAGGACGGCAGGCTGGAAGCCTGCCCCACCGACTCCGGATTGCGC
>CAYZFW010000312.1:1429-4242 GCA_964477615.1 uncultured Phycisphaeraceae bacterium
CCTACCTCTCCGACCAGTGGTACGTGCGGGTCACCGACCCCCGCCTCGCTCAGGCCGCGAACAACGCGCTCGTCCCCGAGCAGCGCACCTCCGGTGGTGGCAAGGGGCCGATGCGCTTCTTCCCCGGCCGCTACGCCAGGACCTTCGAAGGCTGGCACGACAACATCCGCGACTGGTGCATCTCCCGTCAACTCTGGTGGGGGCATCGGATTCCGGTGTGGCACATCAAGATCCGACTTGACTCTCGCCATTCACACGACGGCAATCACTGGCGAGAGCGACAGGGTGCAGTAATCGACGTGATCTCGCGAATGGTTGAAAGCCGCGAGGGTGCGTCGTTGTGCATCGCACCACGTGACTTTCCTGGGGATCAAGGTCGTCCACACTTGTATGTCTGCGTTGGTTCTGAGGTGGGGCAACAGATCATGCAGGACTTTGCTGCAAGTCCGGCAGCCACCGGGCTTGGTGCAGACTGGATCGCTTCCTGCGATCAAGACCCCGACGTCCTTGACACCTGGTTCAGCAGCGCCCTCTGGCCCATGTCCACCCTCGGCTGGCCCAACCCGCCGCAGGAAATGGCCGGCCTCCTCGAAGCCTTCAACCCCTCCAACGTCCTCTGCACCGCACGCGAGATCATCACCCTGTGGGTCTCCCGCATGGTCATGTTCAATCGCTATCTGCTGGGCGAAGGCGAAGGCAACGGACCCCTCCCCTTCAAGGACGTCTTCATCCACTCCGTCATCCAGGACGGCGAAGGACGCAAGATGTCCAAGTCCCTGGGCAACGGCGTCAACCCACTCGACATCATCCAGTCCCACGGCTCCGACGCCATGCGCTTCACCCTCTGCAAGATGACCACCAACACGCAGGACGTCCGCCTGCCCGTGGTCTTCGACAAAGAGAAGAACTGCAATACGTCGCCGAAGTTCGACGAGGGCCGCAACTTCGTCACCAAGGTCTTCAACGCCGCCAAGTTCGTCATGATGAACCTGGAGGAAGCGGCCCCCGGCGCGCCGGCCACGGCCGCGGGCACGCCGCCGCCCCTCGCGGACCGCTGGATCCTCTCCCGCCTTGCCCGCCTCACCAGCCGCGTCAACGCCGCCATCAAGTCCTACGACTACTCCGACTACGCCGAGGCGATGTACCAGTTCCTCTGGTGGGATTTCTGCGACTGGTACGTCGAAGCGATCAAACCCACGGTCAAGACCGACGCGAACCAGCGCGCCGTGGTGAAGGCCGTCCTCGACGCCTCGCTCCGCCTCCTCCACCCCATCTGCCCTTACGTCACCGAAGTCCTCCACGAAGCCCTCCGCGGCTACTCCACCGCCGCCGTCCGCGGCCTCAACCTCGGAACCGACCGCGGCCTCACCTGCATCTCCGACTGGCCCGCCCCCGCCGCCTCGCTCATCGACGAAGCCGCCGAGAAGGAAGTCGAGTGGCTGCGCTCGCTCACGGAATCGATCCGCCAGGTCCGCGCCGCGCAGGGCGTCGAGCCCAAGCGCCGCATTACCCTGCACACCGACGCCGCAACCCTCGCACGCGTTAAGTCCGGCGCCGGCCTCGTCGAGACCCTCGCCGGCCTCGCCGCCGTCACCACCGACCGCCCCGCCGAGGGCGTGCCGCAGACCCTCCTCACCTTCGAGGCCCGCGAGCACGCGCTCACGAACCTCAAAGACGCCGTGGACCCCGCGCTCGAACGCAAGACTCTCGCCGACCAGATCGACAAACTCGACAAAGCGATCGCGGTCCTCGAAGGCCGCCTGGCCAATCCCGGCTACGCCGAGCGTGCCCCAGCGAAGATGGTGCAGGAAACCAAGGACCAGCTCGCGCAGAAGACCGCCGAGCGCGACGCCGCCAAATCGCGATTGGCAACGCTCTGATGCTGCGACATTCTCATCTCTCACGGTCGCGTGCCACGGCTTGGCGTCTTCGACAAGCCGTGCCCCGCAATCTCAGGCAATAACCACACGGCTCTTTGAAGACAACAGGCGGTGGCACAGAACACGCGTCCGTGAAGCAAAAGAGGCCCGTCCACAACAGGGCGGGCCTCTCACTATTATTTCATCGCTCCGCGTCCTCCGCGCCTCCGCGGCGAACACGCCGAAAGATCGCTCAGGACTTCTGCTCTTCCATCATCACCGCCTTGCGGCTCAGCTTGATGCGGCCCTGGTCGTCCACGTTGATCACCTTGACCTTGATCACGTCGCCGATCTTCACCACGTCCGTCACCTGCTTGACGTAGCCGGGGGCGAGTTCGGAGATGTGGCACATCCCGTCGGTCCCCGCCGCGAGTTCAACGAACGCGCCGAAGTCCTTCAGGCTCACCACCTTGCCGGTGAACACCGTGCCGACCTTGATCTCCGCCGTCAGCGCCTCGACCTCGCCCTGAGCGCCGGCGATGGCCTGCCCATCCGGAGCCGCAATGAAGACAGTCCCGTCGTCCTCCACCTCGATGGTGACGCCCCACTTCTCCTGGATCGCGCGGATCATCTTGCCGCCGGGGCCGATCAGCTTGCCGATCTTCTCGGGATTGATGGTGATCGTGACCAGACGCGGGGCCAGCGGGCTGATCTCGCGCCGCGGGGCGGGGATCACCTTCTCCATCTGATCGATAATGTGGAACCGGCCGCGCTTGGCCTGGGCGAAGATCTTCTCGATCTGCACCAGGCTCAGCCCGCGGGCCTTGAGGTCCAGCTGGATGCCGGTGATGCCTTCCTTGGTGCCCGACACCTTGAAGTCCATATCGCCGAAGAAGTCCTCTTCGCCGATGATGTCGGTGACGAAGACTTCGTTCTGGTCGTTGTCGTCGCTGA
>CAYZFW010000313.1:0-4242 GCA_964477615.1 uncultured Phycisphaeraceae bacterium
TTCGCGGGCCCGCCGAGTCGGGCGAGCAGGGCCTCGGCCCGTTGGAACGGATCGGCGAGGGTGGTCTTGGACTGATTCAGGGCGGCGAGCACCGCCAGGCGCTGGGCGTCCTCCATGTCGGAGGTTCCCGTACCGGCGCGGTCGGGGTGGAGCCGGGCCGACGCCGCGAGCCACGCGCGGTGGAGCGCGCCGGCGTCGAGGGCGAAGGTGGGGGGGAGTTTGAGAAGGTCGAAGGGGTCGGGCATGCGGCGAAAGCTCAAAGCTCAAATGGCAAAGCTCAAATCTCAGATTCCGATTGGGTCGTTTGCCGGTGCGAATGGTATTGGCCGGGGCGATGTGACGAGCTTGCGAGGGGTTCCAGGATCCACGCGATGGTCCGGGATTGCCCTACCATGTCCCGGTCCCGGCGTCGGTCCGGGTGGATGGACGGTGGTCCCTCTTTCGGAAGCGTGTTTTGCCCAAGCACATCGGGATTGTCGCCGTGAGTCCGGAAGGGTCCGCGTTCTGCTACCGGCTGATCGGTCGCCGCGCGTCGGAGGTGCCCGATCCGGCACGGCGTCCGCTCATCTCGATGCACAACCGACCGTTCTCGACCTACCTCGAGGCGCTGGCGAAGAACGACTGGGTGACCTTCGGGCAGATGCTGGCGGACTCGGCGTCGGTGCTGGCGGCGGCGGGGGCGCACTTCTGCGTGCTGCCCGACAACGTGGCCCACCATGCGCTGCATCTTGCCGAGGCGCGGTCGCCGATCCCGTGGTTGAACATGATCCAGCTCGTCGCAGATGCGGTCGCCGCCAACGGGTGCCAGAAGGTTGGGCTGATCGGGACCAACTACGTGATGCAGGGGTCGACGTACCAGACGATGCTGGGGCTGAAGGGGATGCACCTGCTGGTGCCCGGCGCGGAAGAGGCGAACGAGATCGACCGCATCATCTTCAAGGAAGCGATCTACGGCGGGGTTCGCAAAGAGTCCCGCCAGCGGGTGCTGGCGGCGATCCGCGGGCTGGGCGAGCGGGGGTGCGACGCGGTGATCTTCGCGTCGTCGGAGGCGTCGCTGCTGGTGAACGTGGAGGACTCGCCGTTGCCGGTGTTTGACCCGGTGGAGCTGCTGGCGGAGGCCGCGATCCGGCACGCGACGGGGTGATGGTTGATCGCACGATCGAGTGCCCGATTTCACCAGCCCCGAGCGCCGGGGATCGCGGTGGCCCGTGCCACGGCTTGGCGTCCTCGACAAGCCGTGCTCCGGGCGCACGGATCAAACTGCGGCGTCGTGATCCGCGCGGGTTGTCTCGGAAGCCAACCCGTGGCACGGCGCGCTGGGGTTCCGCTGCGTCGATGGTGGTTCTCTGGGTGATGGTGCTCGGCGTGGGGGCTTGGGCGTCGTGGCCGTCGGCGGGCGACGGGGCCGTAGCGTGGGTGGCGCGAGAATCGAAGATGGGGCAGTGGGTGGTGCTGCGGGTGAGCGGGACGCCGCCGGCGATGCGGGTGGAGGTGGCGGGGTGGATGCCCCGGCCGGTGGTGGCGATCGGGGGCGATGCATCGCGGTGCGTGGCGGCGCTGCGGCGCGAGGCGGGGTGGGTGGGGGTGCGCGAGATCGAGGCTGAAGTGTTGCGCATCGGTGCGACCGCTCCCGCGAACGACGGGCGCGAGATGGTTGAGTTTGGCCCGGCGCGGGTGCTGCCGCCCATCGGCGGAGGCGTGAGGGCGGTCGACATCGAGGTGGCCAAGGACTCCACGCGGGTGTTCGTGGTGCCGGAGGGTGAGTCGGGCACGGACGCGGCGGGTTCCGCCCCCGGCGGCTGGCTGGAACTCGCGGACAACCAGTGGCGCGGCGTGGCGGGTGAGCCCCCAGCGATGGCCGGGATCTCGACGTTTGAGATGGGGGGCTCCCGGTTCGCCGCGGAGCGTGAGGGGGAGGATGTGGTCATCCGCATGCTCGGGGCGGATGGAACGGGCCGGGGTGAAGAGACGGCCCGCGTGCGCGGGGTGCCGCGGGATTCCGCGGTGTTCGCGCTGGGCGGCGGCGATGGCGGGCAAGTGGTGGCCTTGTGGGAGCACGACGACGGCGCGCTGTGGTACGCGAGCGTGAGCCCGCTGGGGCTGGAGGTGGGGCGCGGGCCGGTATCGCGCTCGGGGCCGCTGCCCGGGCGCGAGGCGGTGACCTTGGCGCTGGGGCTGTTCTGGCTGTTCGCGTCGGTGGCGGTGTGGGTGCTGGTGCCGGCGAAGTGGCGCGAGCCGGTGGCGGCCCCGGAGGGGTTCACCTACGCGGAGCGGTCACGCCGCGCCGCGGCGACGGTGATCGACCTGTTGCCGGGGTTCATGGTGGGCGAGGTCGCGGCGCGGTGGGTGTCGTGGGCGCCGGCGGATGTGGTCGGGGTGTGGCCCGCGGTGTTGGCACTGGTGGTCACGGTGGTGCTCTGCGGCGTGTGCGAAGGGGCGAGCGGCGTGACGCTGGGGAAGTGGGCCATGCGGTGCCGCGCGGTAATGCCGGACGGGTCGCGGATGTCGTGGCGGCGGGCCGTTCTGCGGAACGCGGTGAAGTTCGCCTGCCCGCCGCTTGGGCTGCTCAACCTGGTGGTGCCGGCGTGGAAATGGTCGAACCCGGCGGGGGTGGGGACGGTGGTGGTGGTTGGGGGGGAGGACGTGGGAAAGAGCAAATAGCACATAGCAAATAGCAGATGGCAAATCGGGAAACCGGCAAAGCAGCAAAGCGGAAAAGCAGCAGATTCAGATGGAGGGTTCCGCAGGGGCCGCGAAATGACACTTCAGTCCGCGATTTCGCGTCCTGATTTGCTGCTTTGCTGCTTTGCCACTTTGCTGCTCTGCCCCTCTCATCCACCCCCCCTGATTCAGCCGATAACCGTGTGTGACGTGCTGTCACCCTGCGCATGGCGGAGAAGAAGGCCAACCCCCATGACACCAAGAACGCCACCAAGGGCGGGAAGGGTGGGGCTGCGCCTGCGCCCGCGGTGGCGAGTCCGCAGGTGAAGGTCGGGCCCCGGGGGTGGCGGGACGCGTGGCCGATCCCGGTGCTGCTGATCGGTGGGGCGCTGCTGGTGGGCGGGCTGGTGAAGTGGAAGAGCAAGACGCCGGGGCCGGACTTCCCGGGCGCCATCGCCTCGGTGGAGCAGCTCCTGAAAGCCAGCAAGTACGAGGAAGCCCTCGGTGTGCTGAACGACCCCATCGGTCGCAACCTGGGCGACGCCGCGGCGGACGAGGAAGTTCACAAGCAGTACTACCTGCTCTCCGCCGATGCCCTCGCGTTTGCGCAGAAGGCCCGGGGGCTGAACGTTCAGGCGAACCACCAGCAGGTGGTGGACCTGTACTCGATGGCGCGGCACCGGTACCACGCCACGCTGGACGGGCGGCGGACGGTGAACCTCGCCGAGAGTCTGATGGCACTCGGGCGCGTCGACGACGCGATGAGCGAGATGAAGGCCATCCCCGAGGCGCTGGCGGCGGACCGGCGGGCGCTGCTGCGGCGGGTGATCGACCACCGCGTCAAGACGCAGGGGATGGACGCGTCGGACGAGCGGCTGATGGACACGCTGTCGCGCTTCCGCGACGATCCTTCGGCCTCGCCGCTGGACCGCGCGTGGGCGGTGGCGCGGCAGACGCGGATGCGGCTGGACGCCGGGTTCCCCGAGGAATCGGTGCGCCGGCTGTTGCCGGAGATCCAGCGCTTGGACAGCCGGCTGACCCCCGAGGCGGGCGAGCTGCTGCTGCTGCTGGGGCGGGCGTATTTCGAGATGGGGGACACGGCGAGCGCGGCGGAGCAACTCACACGGGCCGAGCAGGCGCTGCCTGAGAGCAACGAGAGCGTCGCCGAGGTGAAGGTGCTGCTGGGCCGGATCGCGCAAAGCCACTCGGACCTCGAAGAGGCGAAAGAGAACTTCGCGCTGGTGACGACGCGGTTCCAGAAATCGCCTGTGACCATGCGGGCGTGGCTGGGGCTTGGCGAAGTGGAGGCGGACCTGGGCGAAGAGGCCCGGTCGGTCGAGGCGTACGAGAAGGCGGTCGAGAGCGTGCGAGCGGGGTGGATGAAGGCCGCGGGATCGAAAGAGAACGAGAGCACGAAGAAGGACGGCGCGACACCCGCGTCGAAACTGGCGGCGGAGATCGACGAGTCGCTGGGCCAGCGCTTCCGTGACCGTTTGCAGAAGAGAGAGTTCGAGGCGGCGGCGAAGTATGCGCAGCTCGCGGAGCGGCTGTTCCCGGCGGACAAGGCACCCCCGGAAGTGC
>CAYZFW010000314.1:0-4235 GCA_964477615.1 uncultured Phycisphaeraceae bacterium
AGATGATGTTGGTGATATTGACGCGGCCCTTGACGAACTTCTCGCTGATGGTGCTCTTGAGCAGCGCGGCGTTGGCGTCGTAGGAGGACGAAGGGCGCAGGCGAGGCAGGCGGAACTGGGCGTTGGCGAACTCCGACTGCGGGTAGTCGCCCGCGCGGTAGTCGTACCAGTCGTAGAACTCTTCGAGCAGTTGGTTGGTGTCGACGCTGATGATGGGCTTGTTGTTCAGCCGCGAGAGGTTCGTTCCCGAGAGCACGGCGGTATCGCCCAGGATGGTGCCCAGCGTGGTGTCGTGGGCCCGAGCCGTGATGGTCATGTCGCCCACGGCCTTCGAGACGATGGCGGCGGTAAGGCGCGGCGTGTTGTTGGCGATCAGTTCCAGTTGCTTGGGGCTGGGCGTCCACTCGAACGTCAGCGGGATCTGGTCGCCGGCCGAGAGGCCCGAGGTGCCGCCGTCAGCGGGGGCGACGGTGACGAGTTCGCCCTTGGCCGACGCATCAAACGTGCCGCCGGTGATGGACGACTGGAATCCCACGCCCAGCGAGGCATCCGAGCGGGTGAAGCCGAACTGGGCACCGCCCTGCGTGAGCCCGTTGCCCTGTGCACCGTACGTCACCTGCAGGTACGTGGCATAGTTGACGATGTTGACGATGGGCTGCAGCGGGAAAGTGAACAGCGTGAAGTCGATATTGGAGAGGCCGGGCAGAGCGTTGTTCAGGTCGTCCTGCAGCGTCGGCGACCAGAGGCTGCGCTTCTCCATGCGGATCGTGGGGTTCGAGCGCTTGATCTGCGGGATGAACTCGTAGGGCTGCTCGTACTTGACGACGAAGTAGGTGAAGCCCTGGGCGGTACCCTGACCCACGATGTTGGAGGCGCGGAAGCCGCCGATGTAGACCGAGCCATTGGCGTCGATCTCGATGCCTTTGATGCGGATGATCTCGTTGACCTCGCCGGAAGCTCCGATGGGGCTGCTGTCAATGGCCCAGACGTCGTTGCCGTTGGTGGGGTTGAGTTTGCGTACCTCGTAGCGCTCGGTTGCGCCGCCGTAGTTGCCAACGATGTAGGGGTTCCCGAGGCGGTCGAGGGCACAGAAGCGGGCCTCGTTGCCGGTGGTACCGAACTGGCGGAACCACTGCTGGGTGCCGCTGCTGTTGAACTTCCGCATGGCGTAGGTGTTCGCGGACTGCGGATTCCCGGAGACGTAGACGTTGTTGTCGGCATCGACGACGATGTCGTCGGCGACGCCGGTGGTGCCGGAGTTTGTGGCCCAGACGACGGCGCCAGTCAGGCGGTCGATCTTCTGGGTGCGCCAGCCGCCGCCGGACCTGTTGCCGGTGATGTGCGGGTTGCCCTCGAAATCGAGCGTAATGGCGGACGTTGATGCCGTCGCGTCGGTGAAGGTCCACTCGATCTCGCCGTCGATGGGGTTGACCTTCCACACGGACGCGCCGCCGGCAACGAAGATCTCGCCGTAGCGGTTGATCTGAAGCCCATCCACCGGGATAACAGGTGCGCTGAGGTTGATCTTCCAGTCGCGTGACAGCGTGTTGGGTTCGTGTCTTGAGACAAAGCCGGACTCGCCGAGCACGTAGACGTAGCCCTCGATGGGATCGACATCGACATCGATGGCCCGCCCGCCGTTGAAGGTCCACAGTGATCCGACGGTCGCCCCGGTGGCACCGTTGAATTGGAAGAGGGAGTAGAACCCGTTCGAGGCGTTCTCGCCGACAACGAAGGTGTTCCCGAGCAAGTCGGCCGCGGTGGCGTAGATTCGGTACGTGCCGCTGAGGCCAAAGTCGCGGTTCCAGTTCTCCGTCCACCCATCGGCGGCGTTTGCGGCTCCGCTTACTTCCGTCACCCGCACGCGGTTGGAAGGAGATGAGCGGTACCCGGCAACAACAAGATCGCCCTCGACGTTCAGGAAGATGTCGTTGGCTTCGTCGAAGACGGCCGAGGCCGCGCGGGTGTACTCCCACGCCGTGGTGACGAGCGGGACGCCACGATCATCGAGTTGGTCGGGTCCGACGGCGACCGGCTCCAAAGCTCGCTTAGTCCGCTCGTCGAGTTCGGGCCACTTCAGGAGGTCGCGCAGGCGTTGGCGCTGCCGCGCCGCTTCGAGATGCGGCGCGCGGTAGGCCTGGTCGAACTCGCGGAAGGGCGTTGAGGTGCTCTCGTCGACAAAGACCTGAGCGGGAGTGCCCTTCTCCGACTTGTTCGGACGAAGCCGTGCCGCCACAGGGTCGACCGGGCCGGTCAGAGTCTTGGGGGAGACGGGGGCCAGCCGAAGTGCGGAGACGTCGGCGTTGACGGAAGCGGCTGCAACCGTGCCGCTGTGCTTGCCCGCCTCGGCGGACGCGGTGGGCTTTCTTGTGCTCTCAACACTTGGCCCTGCGGCCGCCGCAGCGGAAACGAGCAGCGCGAGGGCGGTGAGGGGCATGACATGGGTCTTGGAAATCATGAGGACGTCTCCGGTAGAGGGAGCGGGAGCCGGGAGTGGGGAGTCGGGGCGCGGCAGGGCGAAGGGATGACGCGGTGGGGAGAGCTTTGGGCCTGCCCCACCGAGGCGTGATTACTGCTGTTCAACGGGCTGCGCCACAGGCTCCTGACGCGGCTCGGCGTAGAACACGCCCATGCTCTCGGGCTTGCCATACAGCGCGGGCTCGAGGTACTTGCCCTGCTCGACGCCGGTCTTCATCCGTTCGACGGGTGCGCCGCGCTGGGTCACGAAGCGATCGGTCCGCTTGGCTTTCACTTCCCACGACACCTCGGCATTCGGCATCGCGCCGGCGATCTTGAACATGTTGTTCTGCACCTTCACCGCCACGTGCAGCATCGGGGCCGGGCCGCCGACGCTGGTCAGGATGTAGCGCGGGTCGCTGTTGATCGACTCGAAGTAGTCCGGCAGCGTGATCCACGCCTCGCCCGCGCCGTCGGCCTGCACATTGCCGGAGTAGATGTTCAGCACCTCGGGGCTCTCGGCGGAGTAGTGCAGGAGCACCTTGTTCTCGGGGTCGAGCGGGTGATCGATCATGAACGACTTGGTGCCCGAGGCGCCGAGCCGGCCGTTGGCATACACGCCGAAGGCGGTGGCACCGGCGGCCTGGCCGTAGACGCCGTAGTTGGTGTTCGAGCCGGTGGCCGCCTCGCCGCGCACGCCCGCGGCCCCCGCGCCGGTGCTGCTGGTGATGCCGCGCACGCCGTAGGTGGCCCCGGCGGTGTTGGACGCGAGTGCGTAGACGCCTGTGCCGGCGTTGCTGGCGGTGCTGAAGTCGCCCGCCACCGCGTTACCGGTGGTGGCGGTCGAGTTGGCATCGATGCCGAGACCGCCGACAATGTCGGTATCGATGCGCAGAGCGGTGTTGTAGCCGTTGTCGTCGATGGTAACTTTGTTGGCGGTTGGCGTGGTGGTACCGAAGGCGACGCGCCCGCTGGTAGGGTTGAGCATCAGGTTCCCCCACAGGGAGCCCTCGGCCTCGATGGCCTGGAGGCTGGAATAGCCGCCGGTGGCGGCGCTCAGGCTCACGAGCAGCCTGGTGCTGCCCGCCGCGGTGCCGCCGATGGCGATGCCCCCGATGTCCTGCACGGACAGCGGGGCGCTGGGCGAGATGGTGCCGATGCCGACGCGCCCGTTCGAGCCGTCGATATAGAAGCGGTCAAGCCAGGTGATGGCGGCCGCGCTGGGATCGGCGTAGCGGAAGGTGAAATCACCCGCGTTGTCGAGGAACAGGCTTGACGACTCTTCAGCAATGTCGATGCTGCGGAAGGTGTCGTCGCTGGTCTGGAAGTTGGCGTTGCGAGAGATGTGGAAGTTGGTGTTGTTGCCGGCGCCTGAATTCGCATCGCCGATCACCAGCTCGGGGTCGACGTTGTACCCGGCGCTTGAAGGCGAGAAGCGCAGCGACGCGTTGCCCGACGGCACCCGCGCCACCATCGTGCCGCGCACTTCGAGGTTCGAGTTCGGCGTGGTGGTGTTGATGCCCACGAAGCCCGCCGTGTAGTGCGTGATGGTCCCCGTCAGCCCCCACGGCGAAGCGCCGGCCGGACCGACCGGGCCCTGCACACCCTGCGGCCCTTGTGCTCCCGTCGCGCCCGTTGCGCCCTGCGGACCGGTCAACCCGATCGGCCCCTGCGGACCCTGCGCGCCGGTTGCTCCGGTCGCTCCCTGTGGGCCGGTGAGACCAATCGGACCCTGTGGCCCGGCGGGACCATCCGCACCGGTCGGACCCTGCGGCCCC
>CAYZFW010000315.1:0-4219 GCA_964477615.1 uncultured Phycisphaeraceae bacterium
CATGCCAGACCTTTTCAACGGTCACGACTTCAGTCCTCCAGGCGGTGTTACCCGCCCTTCAACCTGACCATGGGTAGATCACAAGGTTTCGCGTCTGCTCCGTACGACTTGGCGCCCATTTCGGACTCGCTTTCGCTCCGGGTGCGGGCCGGTGGCCCTTACCCTCGCCGTACAGAGCAACTCGCCGGGTCATTATGCAAAAGGCACGCCGTCACCCAACTCCCAATGGAGCGGGCTCCGACCGCTGAGTAAGCACTTGGTTTCAGCTGCTCTTTCACTCGCTTCACAAGCGAGGTTTTCATCATTCAGTCGCCTTACTGGTTCACTATCGGTCGTTGAGGAGTATTCAGCCTTGGAGGGTGGACCCCCCATATTCACACGAGGTTTCACGGGCCTCATGCTACTCTAGGGCTACCCGACTCGCCGCTACAGGACTATCACCTTCTATGGTCCGGCTTTCCAGCCGGCTCGCGGGTCTGTCGGTTTGTCCGCTTTCGCTCGCCGCTACTTACGGAATCGCGGTTGCTTTCTTTTCCTGTGGATACTGAGATGTTTCACTTCTCCACGTTCGCTTCTCATCCCTATACATTCAGGATGAGATACCCTTGCGGGTGGGTTGCCCCATTCGGAGATCGATGGATCAAAGCCCGGTTACCGGCTCCCCATCGCTTATCGCAGGTTCCTACGTCCTTCGTCGCCTCTCAACGCCGAGACATCCGCCAAGTGCCCTTAGTCGCTTCATCGCATCAACCAGACGCCGTCGCCACCAACTGCCTCGTCTTACTTTCCCTTGCAGGATCGCTCGATCTGGTCGCTGGCCGTTACGGAACTTCGCCCGGCCCAATGGATAATGACCTATGAGTAAACGATATCACTCGTACATTTGTTCTCGGTGGTCCGTTCCGTCATGCCTCCGGGGTGGTGGCCGACGTACGGACTCCGCAACACGTTGCATTCATCCACTTGTCAAAGATCGCCGATGACTCCGCCGCTGGCTTTGTCGTCCGGCTCCCAGCTTGAAGCCGGGCTGCCCTTGCGGGCGTCCCACGTCCGAAACCGGAGTGGGTCGAGAAGTGTAGCGATCATTTCCGTTGTGTCAAGGCCTCTTGGTTGACGCTCATTGGCCCTGTCAGTCGGTGGGGGCGGATCGTGGACAATCCGTCAACAGAGAACCCATCCGGGACCAAACATAACCCTTCCAAAGAATGAAAAACCCCGTTCCAGGGCTGGAAACGGGGTCGTCGTTCTGTATGGTTGGCTCCCCAAGATGAGCCGGCTTCTGGGGATTCCGGGGTCCGGCGTCGTGCCGCGGTTCAATCGCCACCGGGTTTGCCGCCCGGCCTGGGCGGCGGTCCGCCCGGCTTTCCGCCGGGAGCGGGCGGGGTGCCGCTGGGGTCATCCCGGTCGCCTTGTCCGCCACCACCACCGCCGCCGGAGTTCCCGGCACCGGGTGTCGATGCCGCGCCGGGGGTGCGAACCGTGGCGCTCGACGCGGCGCTGGCCGACGCCGAGAGGCGATCTCGCAGCGCCTCGGCATCGGCGTCCCCCGTTCGGCGAATCACCAGTGCGCCCGACGATGCCCGCATCACCGCTTCATTGCCGCCTGCGCCCGGCGAGGTCTGTGCATCAACAAAGAACTCGTCGAGAGCGACGGTTCGCTTGGCGTTGATGGGCGTGGTCTTCATCGCCGCGAGATCGGGCGCGCCCTGGTCGTTCACGGGGATCTCGAAGGTGTTGAGCACCGGGAGCGTGAGCTCGGCCGCGACTCGGTCGCCCGGGCCGATGTTGACGGCCGCCTTGCGCCAGTAGCCGTAGTAGAACTCGTACACCTCGCCGGAGGCGGAGGCCTCGGAGTAGATCGCGTTGTTGCCGACGCCCACGCCGCCCGCTTCGCGCGACGAGGTGAGCACGAATCGCACAGAGGGCTCGACCGTGACGGGCGACGACCATTCGCTGGGCGCGGAGGCGACGGCGGCCGCTGCGGCCTTGGCTTTCTGTGATTCCTCCAGTGCGTTGGCGTTCCCGAACAGCGGGTTGGTGAACCACGCGACGACGCGGTAGCGGTACGTCTCGCCGGGTTTGGCCGAGGGATCGTGGGCCCAGACGGTGACGCTCTGCGTCGCGGCTTCGGTGATCGAGGTCAGCGGCTCGGCGAAGGCCTTGGCTTCGGATTCGAGTTTGCGGCCCTGCTCGTCGTAGCCCTTGTCCTTCAGTGCGGTGACCGCTTCGTCAACAGCCTTCTGGAGATCGTCGCGCTGCTTCTCAAGCTGCGCCTTGCGACCAGGTCTGTTGTCGCCGCCGGTGCCGCCGGGTGGCGGCTGAGGTGGACGGCCTCCGGGACCACCGGCACCGCCGCCACCACCCCCACCACCGGGCCCGTCGCGGTCGCCGCCGTCACCGCCGCCACCACCGCCGGGAGGTGGGGGAGGCGGGTTCCCGCCGCCGGGGCCGCCCGCGGGCCTGCCGTCAATGGCGGCCTGCAGTCGGGCGATCTGTTCCTTGTTGTTCTTGATGAGCCGCGCTTTGGCCTGCACGTCGGCGGGTGCGCCAGCGGCGCTGCTGCCGGCGGCCTCGGCGGGGTTGATCCACGCCGCGCCCGCGATGGTCGCCCAGTAGGCCGGGCGGCGGATCGACTCGCGCTGGGCTTTCTCAGTCTCGAGGATCGTGTTGAGATCGACGGGCCTGGTCTCGGGGTCGCGGAGCTTGGCCCGCAGCGAGGGCGCGCCGGGGAACGGCGCGATGGTGGTCATCGCGCCCCACGAGCCGTCGGCCTGGCGCGTTTCACGCTGCAGCTCGACGTCCAGCACCTCCACCTTTGCCTGCCACCACGGGCCGGGCAGCGGCTGGCCTTCCTTCGGGGCGCTCAGCGCCGCGCGCACGGCGGCGGCGTCGATACTCGCCTGCACGCTCACCGAGCGCAGATCGAGCGGCTGCTGCGCCGGCAGAAACACCGCGGCTTCCTTGATGGTGACCGGCACCACCGGGTCGATCGTGCCCTCGTGAACCGCCGCGACCACGCCCGATGCAGGCGGCGGCGCGAACATGGCGAAGGCCGATGCGCCAGCTTGATCGCCGCCACCGGGTGTCGGGACGACCGGCTTGCTCGCACCGCCCACGACACCCGCGAGCGCTACGGGCTTCGCCACGCCGCCCTTGCCTTCAAGCCCCGCCTTCACCTCGGCGAGTACCGAAGGCTGCGGCGGGATGGTGGGAGCGGTGCCGCTCTCGAGCTTGCCCTTCACCTGTCGCGCCATGTCGCGCACGATGTCGGGCGCTTTGTCGGGGCTGACGGTCTGCTGGCCCACCTGCACGGCGTTGGGGTTGCCCACAAACTGCCACGCGAACACCCCGAGCAGGATGAGCGCGAACACGCCGAGAACGATCTTCTCGACATGCTGCTCGATGGGGTTGATGCCCTTGAGTTTCATCGTCTCGTTGTCCTATCGCGGGCAGGCCCGCCAGTCCTGGTAGGTCGGCTCTCCGAGCCGACGTCTCGTCTTCGCCGATTTCATTCACTTCACCAAGCGCACAGCACCTGTGCGTCTGCTCAACCCTGCGGCGCGGGCTCGCCCGCCGCTTCACCGCCCTCGGTTGGGGGCGGGGCATCTTCGGGGATGCCGAGTTTCTTCCGCACCTCCGCGGGCATCCACTGCTTGATCCAGCCGCGCAGCCACACGGTCTCGACGCGGATGGTCGCTTTCACGAGGTGGTCGTTGCCGTAGGCGAAGCCCTTCAGCAGGTCGGGCTGTGGGTCGTACGTCTCGATGTCGAGGTCGATCACACTCATGAGATTGGTGCGGGCGATGGCTTCGAGGACCGCGGGCAGCCGCGCAGAATCGCAGATGATCTCGACGTCCGCTTCGATCACGTCGTAGAGGCCGGAGTTGCGCGGCTTGCCGGTGTGGGCGCGGGAGAAGTCCTTGGGGACTTCGGTCTTTTCATCGCCACCGGCCACAGGTGCACCACCGCCGCCCGCAGCCGCCGCGGGATCACCCCCGGCCGCGGGGTCGCCGCCGCCACCGGTGGAGGCCGCGGCCTGCGGCTCACCGATCGAGACGCTGAGGAGGCGCTTGACGGGGCCGTCGATGGCACTGAGGCGCTGACCCGCCGCGCCGGTGTTGGCTTTCGCGAGGGCCGCGATGATGTCCTGGCGCACCCAATGGGCCTTCCGGCCGCCTGGGCCGCCTGGGCCGACTGGCGCGGCCCGCCGGCGCCCGCC
>CAYZFW010000316.1:0-4213 GCA_964477615.1 uncultured Phycisphaeraceae bacterium
GGGTGGCAGCCCGGCCTTGTTTGCCGCTGGGCAGTTCACTCAGAGTGGCCCGAATCCCATTGAACGTGTCGCACGCTGGACCGGCAGTGCGTGGGTTGCCGTCGGAAGCGGTCTTGGAGGCGGCGGCTTCCGGAGTGTCAATTCTCTGGTTGCCGTCAGCGCACGCAACAACTCGGTCTTTGGACTCTACGCGGGTGGCACGTTCGTTGCGTCGGGCACGACACCGATGAATGCACTGGCGCGATGGGACGGTGTGGCATGGAATCCGGTTGGCAATCCAGCAGCAAATACCTGCCTGGCAGCATGGGACGACGGGAGCGGATTGAAGGTCTACGCCGGCGGAGTGCTCCCCGGGGGTGACACTGGAAAGTGCGGTGTTTACTGCTGGAATGGTGCCACTCTGTCGCCCGTTGGCGGAGCGTTCAGCGTTCCTGCTTTTGGCGGCTTGCCGACGGTGAGCTCGATCTGTCCCTTTGACGACGGCGGCGGAACCGGACCGCGAATCCATGTCGCGGGCCGCTTCATCAATGCGAACAATGGCACGACCCCCGCGAACTCTGTCGCGTCGTGGACGGGCAGCGCGTGGATTTCGCTCGCGGCAGGAGTTGGTTCAAGCGATGTTCCAACGGCGCGATCCATTGCTCCGGGCGCCTCCGGGCTTGCCGTTGGCGGTACATTTGATGTTGTGAATCAACGACCCGCTTCGTCCCTTGCTCAATGGGGGAGTGAGACGTTGCCCTGGGTGCTCCCGTTGAGTTTCGAGTTGGTCGTACCCGATGGCTCGCCCGCAAATCTGACGGCGATCGCAGGCGGGCCCAACGCCACGTTCCAGTGGCGCCGAGACGGTGTTGCGCTGAGTGACGGCGGCGGGGTGACGGGATCGACCACCCAATCGATGTCGCTCGCGTCGGTTGTGGAATCAGACGCGGGCGCCTACGACGTGGTCGTTTCGAACCCTTGTGGGAGCGTTCGGAGTACGACGATGAGACTTGTAGTGCCTGCCTGTTCTCCCAGAATTGAGGTACAGCCACTTGCCCAGTCCGTGCCGATTGGTCAAAACGCATCTCTGCACGTCGTGGCTTCATTCTCCGGTTCACTGAGCTACCAATGGCGACGGAACGGCCTCAGTCTGGTTGATGGAGGCCGCATATCTGGCGCTCAATCGGCCACCTTGGTTATCAGTCAGTGCAACACGACCGATGCCGCGTCCTACGACGTTCTGGTGTCATGCCAAAGCACCCACATCGCCAGCGATCCAGCTGCTGTTGCGGTATGCCTTGACATCGCCAATAGCGATTCGCAAGTCAACACCATCGATCTACTCGTCCTTCTAGGTGGGTTCGGCCAAAGCGTGCCGCCGACGACAAGTGGAGACGCCGACGGAAACGGTGTCGTGAACCTGCTGGACCTTGTGGAGTTTCTCGCACAGTTCGGCAGGTCGTGCCCGTCATGAGTTGATGGACTTGCTATCCGCGCACCGGGGACGCCGCGGAATCCGCTGGAGATTCCTCCGCAAATCTTGCGTCGAGCATCGGCAGCCACTGCAGAGCGCGGGTGGCCGAAAGCGCTACACGCGCTGTATCGCACGCAACGCCAGCAGGTGCGGATCGCAAAGACGGTGACCACGCCATGAGTAGAGTGCTCCACCCTCACCCACGGGAGCGCGAAACTCGACTCCCTGCCCAGGTATGTCATCGTGCGCAACACCGGGGCGAAGAACGAGAAAGACCGCCGAATCCCACCGCGGGCGAAACTCGCTGAGGCGCTCGCCGCGCACCTTCAACGCTTCAAGGGGGATGGTCACGCCCACGTCTTTTCCCTCATACGGACCACCGCGCATGATCCAGGCTGACATGATGCGGTCAGCCCTGCACGACAACGACCCCGACACGCGGGCGTTCGCTGGCTTCCACACCCCGCGGCGCACGTTCATCAGCCGGGTGGCAAGCGCCGACCCACGGACGGCCCAAGAGCTGGCCGACCATTCCTGCCTCAACACCCCGGCACAGGACATGCACACGAGCAGGGCCCACCAGACCCAAGCCATCGAGGCCATGCTCGAAGCCGCCGCGTCGCCGGCTGAACCCACGAGCACGAGCACGCTCACGCCAGCCCGAGCCGGGGATTCTGATTTGCAAAGCCAACCCAGCCAGCCAGACAAGACGGTCGGGTGGCCATAAGGGTTTCAAGTTTCTGGTGAGGCTGCTGGAGGTGCGCCTGTGGCTGCCTGGGCCTGAACCGCGCCCGAACGGTTTTTTCGGCGTCGTACCCGTGGAGGCAAAAGACGCGCTCTGATGCACCTATGCCTGCTTTGGCTTTCCCCGCCGAACAAGGTTCAGCGGGTCCGCGAGTGGGCGCTACTGGACTCGAACCAGTGACCTCTGCCGTGTGAAGACAGCGCTCTAGCCAGCTGAGCTAAGCGCCCGTTTGTGACGAAGAGTATAGCGGCAACCCGCCCGCCGGGCCAGCACCGCGGGACGGCTCATTCGCAGGCGACGGCCGGTGTGCCCAGGCGTGCGAGGAATGAACGCACCGCCCGAGTGGTTCCGTCCTTTGTCGATTCGTCCGTCCAGAGCGTGTTGTGGGCCCCGCCCGGGACCACGGCGAATTGGACGAACGCCGGTGCGGCATCCCCGAGTTCGGCGGAGCGTCCACCCCGTCGTTCCGCCGCCGCGGCGATGGCCTTGCCGTCGTCCAACGGTGAGACCTCGTCCAGTTCCGGGTGCAGGACCAAGAGACTGCATCTCAGGTGCCGCGCGTGAAGCGCCCGGTCGTAGCCGCGCCAGCCCCAGACCCACGCCGCAAGGATGTCTAATGCGCGCCCGGCGAGCAGGCCCGGCAGCAACGCAAACGCAACCGGCCCATTGATTGCAAACGGCATCGCGCTCAAACGCATCACGTTCCGCGCCGGGGTGATGGCCTCTCGGTACGGTGCCTCGGCGATCACCCCCGACTTCGGTGACGAGAGCGCCTGCCTCGCGGGGTCAGACAGCCGCACGCCGAAGCGCGCCGCGCCCGTCGCTGAATCCTGCAACGAATCCGCCGCCGCAACAATCGAAACGCCCGCGCCGAGCGACGAGCCGAAAAGGACGACACCGCGCTGGGCCAGCGTTGCGTCGGCCTCGGCTTCCTGGTCGATGATCTCCCCCAGCAGACGCGGCTCAAGGATTCCGAGGTGGCACACCCCCTCCGCGTCGCCAAGCCCGGGCGGGTCCCACGACAGAATCCGGCTGGCGTACGGCGTCAGTGCGTGCAGCCTCGGTAACACTCCCAGCCGCGAATCACCCCATCCCGGCGTGTGGATGATCAGCGGGCCGTCGGGATCGTCGCCGAGGATGCGCCACGCGGGCAGGTCGCGTCCACCAACACGCAGCACCGCCGGCTCGAAGGCCCGCGGCGGCGTCAACTCCGCCGGCGTCCCAGGCTTTCCGCGCGACACCGCCCACGCGTACGTCTTCCGCGGCGGGTGCGTCAGCCGGTGCATCGTCAGCAGCGTCGACAGCGCGAGCGCCGTGAGCAGACCCAGCAGGAGCAGCAGCGCGAGCCCGATCATGCCCCGAGGGTTCCCGCCCGCTGCGAGGCGTCGGTCCCCGCCGCGAAAATCTGGAAGCGGTGCCCTTGCGCCTTCAGCCCGAGGCGGCGGCAGATCGCCTCGCGGAGTTCGATGAGTTCCGGCACCTCGATCTGCAGCACCTGGTGCGTGTCCACGCGGATCACCAGATCGCGGGGCCTGCGCCCGTACGCCAGTTGATAGTGCGCGTGCTCGGCGTCGAAGAGCACCTGCTGGATGATGCCCGCCTCCTGCAAGAGCTTGATCGTGCGGTACAGCGTCGCCTTGCTGACGCGGTAGCCGCGCTTGCGCGAGCGTTCCAGCAACTGGTCAGCCTGGAAAATGTCGTCGAACTCCAGCAGCACATCGAGCACCTGAGCCCGCTCGGGCGTGTACTTCTGGCCCACGCCCTTCAGGTGACGACGGAACACGGCACACAGTGGCTCAAAGACCTCCGGGCCCGGCAGGTTCATGGGCGGCGGCGGTGGGGGCGGTTGTTGCTTGGGCTTTGCGGCGGGCATTGGGGGAGTGTACCAGTTGAGACTGTTGTCTCAGTCGGTCGCGGGCCACGGGTTTCTTACCGTGCCACGGGCTTCCGCGGCCCGCCGCGGATGCCCGTGCGAATCGCGGGGGACACGGGTATCGCCGCGGACGTCGAAACCC
>CAYZFW010000317.1:0-4195 GCA_964477615.1 uncultured Phycisphaeraceae bacterium
CCGCATTGACCGGGTCGTGATCGATGTCGACGAGAGCGTGTGCTACATGGTCCGCTCGCCCAGCCTGGCCCGCCCGGTGCTCGCGGCCAGCGCCCGCGCCAGCGGGCAGGACTGGGGCGACCTCGCGCCGGTGTCTGGCCTGGAACCCCTGACCGACCCGCCCGCCAAGCCTTCGAAGAAAGACAAAAACGCCGAGGGCCCGACCGCGCCGCGCGACGAGGCCGACGGCGTCTCCGTCGCGGTCATCAGCCAGACCGACGCGCTGACGCGCCTGTGGCTCGATTCGCTCGACGCCCGCGGCGTCCGGGCAGACAACGTCTGCTCGCTCTGGCACGCCGCGGCCCAGGCGTGGGGACGCGCCTCGGGCACCGAGGTCTCGCTCATCGTGCTGTGCGAGCACGAACGGATCGTGTGGGCGATGTCCCGCGGCGAGGACCTCCTGTGCGGCGCTTCCGCCGCCGTGGGGTCCGCAATCGTCCCCAACCCCGCCGGCGAGGCTGAGCAAGCGCAGGGCGCCGACGCCCCTCCAACCGAAGCGGCCCCGATCGACCCCGTCCGCACCGCCGTGCGCCGCTGCACCCTCGACTGGCTGACGTGGTCGAGCCAACTGAATCTCACGCCCGACCGCGTGGTGATCGTCGGCCCCGGGGCCACCGCCATCGCAGCGATCCTCCCCGAGGCGTGGCGCTCCGGCGTGACGACGGAAACACACGTCGACGCTGATCCGCTGGCGCTCACGTGCACCAGGCTCTCCCAGCGCCCCGCCGAGACCACCCCCACTTCGCGCCGATCGCTCGTGCGCCTCTCCGCACGACCCACCCGCGCCACCCGCTGGCGCTACGGCTGGGCGGCGGCCTCGCTCGTGCTCTTCGGATTGGCACTGGGCGGCTTGGGCTACCGGCTCTCGGGCACCGCCAACGACGTGCGTGTATCCGCCGCCAAACTCCGCGAGGGCATGAACGTCCGCGCCAAAGAGATCGTGCCCGGGCTCGATCCGTTCTCGAATGTGAGGCTCGAACTGGAATCGGTGGTGGGCAAGCTCGAGCAGAGCCCGCCCTTCGCCGCCCCGCCGCCGCCGCCGAAGATATTCGACGAGTTCGTCCGCGTGTGCGAGGCGCTCTCGAAGTTCGAGGGCACGAAGATCCGCTCCATCGTGCTGGCCTCCGAACGCGCCAGCCTCACCTGCACGGTCACCGACCGCCCGTCGAACGAACTCCTCCAGGCGGCGCTCAAGGACGGCGGGGCGATGATCTGGTCCGCTCCCGTCAGCGCCGCGTCGCAGGACTTCACCAACCTCAGCCTCAACGGGGAGTGGCGCAAATGAGCGAGCACGCCTCCAAGCCACGCCCCGCGTCGGTCGAAGCGCAGCTCCGCGCCATGGCCAACGCCACCGACCGCGCCAACAAGCCCGTGGGCCTGCTCGTTCTGGGGCTGGTCGTCGCCGTGGGCTTCGGCCTCTACGCCCTCGCGGCGGGCACGCGCTGGACCGGTGCCCGCACTTCGTATGCGCGGGCTCAGGCCGATTCCGTCGACATCGACCGCCTCATCGCCAGATACAAGAACCACAAGGCAAGCACGCCCGACATCCCCAAGATCTTCCCCGCGCTGGCCTCGATGGGCTCCGACATCGAGAACGCTGCGCGAGCCGTCTGGGGCGTCCAGCCCAACCAGCCCGTGCCCGGCGTCAGCGTCGGGCGCAAACTCAACGGCACGATCTTCGACCCGCCCGTGCGCGACATCCTGAACCTGCACACCGTCGAGGCCACCATCTCCGACCAGCCGCTGGACAAGATCATGCAGTGGCTCGCGAAGGTCGAGGGCGACGGCCTGCTGGGTCCGACGTTCGTGTCCTCCGTGAGCCTGAACCCCGCCAACGCCGGGTGGCAGGGCTCCGTCCGCTTCTCCACCTACGAGCGCAAACAGCCATGATGAAGCGTCACCGCGCCACCACCACGACGACCCACCGCGACCGCCCCGTGCCACTGGTAGGCGTCCTCGCCTACCAGTGCTCCCCGCGCACCATCATCGCCACGGCTCTCCTCCTCGCCGCCCTCACCACCGGCTGCGCGAAGGGTGCCAAGCGCACCGACAACGTCACCCCCGCCGAGTCCGTCCGCATCGCCGAGGCGCACTCCGCGGCGTTCGAGGCCTCCCGCGCCACCGACCCGGCCAAGGCCTCGAAGAAGTACTCCGACGCCCTGAACCGCTACGACGACTTCCCCGCCGCGTGGAACAACCTCGGCGTGGCCCTCATGCAGCAGGGCGAGTACCTCGACGCCGAGACCGCCTTCGCCCGCGCCGCCGAGCAGTCCCGCACCGACCCGCGCCCGCTCTTCAACCGCGGCCTGCTCTGGCTCAACCGCCACTACCCCGCCGACGCACGCCGCCATTTCAACGAAGCCCTGCAGCGCGACCCCTACTACCTCCCCGCCCTCCGCGGCAGTATCGAGTGCGACATCCAACTCCGCGAGACCACGCCGGAAACCCTCGACAACATCCGCCGAGCGCTGCTGCTGGAGAAGGACACCAAGTGGCTGGAGCGTCTGGAAACCCAGCGCGTGAAGATCCAGGCCAACCTCGCCCTGCCGCAGAACCCGCGAAGCCTCGACGACGTGGACCTCCACACGCCGCTGAACGACGCGGCGGGGATGCCCGTGGGCGACCGTGAGAAGCAGTTGATTGAGGAGGCGATGAAGGCGCGGGGGACGCCGAAGCCGTGAAAGCAATGCTCCCGTACGACGGGGTTGGGGGTCACCCGGCGTTCGCTTCCAAAGGAACAACGGGATGTGGTGGCAGCCGTTGATGCGCACGTGCAATCCGCGGCACCGTGTCCGCCGCGAGAACTAGATGCCGGGCTGCTCCTTCAGCAGTTCTTCAATCGCGGCATCGACAAAGTTCGGGCGCAGGCCGGCGGCGCGAACGGTGCCCTGGCGGTCGATGAGCACGTAGAAGGGCCACCACTTCACGCCGTGGGCTTTGGCGGTCTGTCCGCCGCTGTCCCAGCCGGTGGGGTACTTCATGTTGTGCTTCTGGGCGGTCTCCGCCATGGAGCCCTTGCCGCGGAGGTCGCTGCAGCAGATGCCCACGACCTGCACGCCCTTGCTCTGGTACTTCTCCATGACCTCGTTGGTGTGCGGGATGGCGGCGATGCACGGCCCGCACCACACGGCCCAGAAGTCCACGACGACGATCTTGCCCTTGAGCTTGGCGAGGTCCTGCTTCTCGCCCACCCAGTTCGCCGTCTTGAAGGCTGATGCGGTGCGGCCCTGGAGTTTCTTGATCGATTCCCATGTGGCGTCGTCGTCGGCGTAGAACCACTCACGGGCGAAGGCGGCGCGCTTCTTCGGGGCCGGCGTGCCCGCCGCGGGCTTGTCGGCATCACGCGAGTAGGACTGGGCACCCACGCCCGGTGCGAACAGGGCGAGACCCACGGCGGCGGCTCCGACGGCGAGATACACCCAGGCGGACTTGATGCTGCAGCACATGAGAGGCCTCGTTTGTCTGAGTTGACGAAAACACCGAGAACCACCGAGAGATCGGCGATCGTCGCGGGGTTGGATGATTGTTGGCGCACGCACGGCACGGCCCGCGACACCCCAATCGAATGCCGAACTTTGTCACCGACCGGCTATGCCCGCTTGAGTTCCTCGCGTCCGATCATGTGTTCCAGCGTCTGGGCCGCGAAGTCCTCGTCACGCTCGCTCAGTTCGTTGAAGAACGGCAGGGCGATGGTGCGGTTACTCACGGATTCCGCCACCGGGAACATGCCCGGGCCGGTGCCGAGGCGCTCGCGGTAGAAGGGCTGGAGGTGGATGCAGGGGAAGTACGGGGCGGCCCCGATGTCGTGGCGATGCAGGCCCTGGATAATCCGGTCGCGGTCGTCTCTGCCGTAGCGGTCGCTCAGGCGGACCACGAAGACAAACCACGACATGACGACTCCGGGGTCGATGTTGGGCAGGATGATGTCGGGGTGGGCCATGAATCGGCGCATGTAGCGGTCCGCCACGGCCTGGCGCTTGGCGACGATCTCCTCGAGACGGCGGACCTGCGACAGGCCCAGCGCCGCGTTCAACTCCGGCATCCGGTAGTTGTACCCGAGGCGCTCGAACTGCATCCATGAACCTGTGGGGTGACCCGCTTGGTTGATGGGGCGTCCCTGATTCCGCAGGCTGCGGCACACGTTGGCGAGACGGTC
>CAYZFW010000318.1:0-4171 GCA_964477615.1 uncultured Phycisphaeraceae bacterium
AGTCTGACCGAGGGGTCATGGGCACGGATCGGGGCGGCGGTCTTGCCGGTGGTGCCCACGGTGACCCTGGTGTGGCACCTCGCGGGGGTGATCCGTCGTCTCGACGAGTTGCACCGGCGGGTTCACCTCGAGGCGCTGGCGGCGGCGTTTGTGCTCGCGGTGGTCACGTTGTGGACGCTCGGGCTGTTGGAGCTCGCCGTGGTGCTCAACCGTGAGAACTGGAGCTACCGCCATGTGTGGGCGCTGCTGCCGGTGTACTACTTTGTCGGGCTCGCGGTGTCGTGGAGGCGGTACCGATGACGAGCCGTGTCCGTGAACTCCGCGTCGCGCAAGGGTGGACGCAGGCCGATCTGGGGGCACGGCTTGGCGTGACGCGGCAAACGATTATTTCGATTGAGTCTGAGCGGTACGAGCCGAGCCTGAGTCTGGCGTTCAAGATCGCCGCGGTGTTCGGGAAGCGGATCGAGGATGTCTTTCACCCGCACGTTGATTCCGGATCGGAACAGGAGTGACTCCATGATGCTCTTCCCGCTGGTTGGTTTGCTGATGGTGATCTCGTGCGCGCCGTGTGGCCGGGCCGAGGCGTCGGACAACCCGCCGGTCGGGGTGGTCGCGGCGGCGCCGAAGATCGAGGGCACCTGGCTTGGACTGATCACGGCCGGTGTTCAGAATGTTCGTCTGGGTCTGGTCGTGAAGAGCACGCCGGAGGGCGGGCACACGGCCACGCTGTGGTCGCTCGATCCCCAGCGCACCGAGCGCGCAGTCGAGTCCATCCGGCTGGATGGTTCCGAGTTGCGCTTCTCGATGGCGAAACCGAGCGTGGTCTACACAGGCCGGATCGAGGGCGATCCGCCGACGATCAACGGGGTTTGGAGCCAGCGCGGTGTCGACTATCCGGTGCGTTTTGGGCGCGTCGCCGCGCTGCCCGGGCCGACACGTCCCCAGGAGCCGGCGCGGCCGCTTCCCTACCGCGAGGAGCATGTGAAGATTGACGCGGGCCGGGGCGGGATCACGCTCGGCGGCACCCTGACGACGCCCAACGGGCCGGGGAAGCACCCGGCGTTCCTTCTGATCTCGGGTTCCGGGCCACAGGACCGCGACGAGACCACCAGCGGGCATCGCCCGTTCCTCGTGCTCGCCGATGCCCTCACGCGGCGCGGCTTCGCGGTGCTGCGGCTGGACGACCGGGGGGTGGGCCAATCGACCGGGGACGTCTTCAGCGCGACACTGGACGATCTCGCAAGCGATGCGCTCGCGGGTGTCGAGTGGCTGCGCGGGCGCGAGGGCATCGATCCGGCCGGGGTCGGGCTGATCGGGCACAGCGAGGGCGGGCTTGTGGCGGCGATCGCCGCGTCACGGTCGGCGAACGTCGCGCGGATCGCGATGCTGGGGACGCCGGGTTTGCCGCTGCGGGAACTCCGGCTTCTGCAGACCGAGTCGCTGGGCAGGTCTCTGGGTGCCAGTGAAGAAGCGATCGCGGGGATCAGGACGTTCAACACCGAGGTCTTTGCGGCACTCGACGCGGGTGAGACCGGCGAGCCACTGCGGGCGACACTGAAAGCCGCTGCCGAGCGGTTCGTCGCCGGGCTGCCTGAAGACCAGCGCGGGTCGTATCGAGCGCTCGCTTCGGAGTTGGAGCGTGGCGGCATGGGGATGGCCACGCCGTGGATGCGCTCGCTGCTGGCGCACGATCCCGTGGCAACGCTGGCGATGGTCCGGTGCCCGGTGCTGGCGATCATCGGCGAGAAGGACGTCCAGGTGCCCGCCGAGGCGAACATCGCGGCGCTTCGTGCGGCGCTCGTCTCGCACCCGCGGGTGCGAGGGACCGTGGTGTCGATGCCCTCGGTCAATCACATGCTGCAGACCTGCGTGACCGGCGAGCTTAGCGAGTACGTCATGATCGACGAGACAATCTCGATCAAGGTCATCGAGGCGATCGCCGCATGGGCGAGCGGAGAACCGGGCATTCCTGCGCGTTGAGGAGCCCGGCCCGGGGATAGAAGTCGGCGTTCGTTTGGGTGACTTCCCGGGAATGGTGTCCAAGTGCGGTTATCGGTGATGAATGGTGCTTCGGCGTCCGATAGCAACCCCTGCGATGCAGTTTGACGTCAACAACCCGTACTTCAGAACCAAGGTCATGACCGCCAGCCGCGAGGAACTCCGGCTGATGCTCATCGAGGGGAGCCTGCGGTTCATGCGCGGCGGGCGCGATGCGCTGGCCGCGAAGAACTGGGAAGAGGTCTACAGCGGCTTCACCCAGGCCAAGGCGATCATCCTCGAACTGATGAACACCCTTGACCGCTCGATTAATCCCGAACTGTGCGACCGGCTCACCGGCCTCTACACCTACATGTACTCGCGGCTCACCGAGGGCTCGCTGGAAAAGGACCTCGCGAAGGTGGACGAGGTGATCGGGCTGATGGAGTACGAGCGCGACACGTGGGTGATGCTGATGGAGAAGCTCGCCGCGGAACGTGCGGGCGGGAATGATCCGGTCGCGGAGGCTTCGGCGGTGCTGGGCCGGGTCCCGGCGGCTGCGCCGACGCGGACGGCGGACTACGGACCGGGCGGCACCGGCGAGAAGCGCCCGGCGCTGTCGATCTCGGCGTGAGAAACCGACAATCGCGATCAATGTGCCACGGCTTGGCGTCTTCGACAAGCCGTGCGATCGTCATGCGCTCGAAGAGCACGGCTTGTCTTGGAAGCCAAGCCGTGGCACATGGAAGCCAACGTGAAGCGCCGGCTCAGCGCGTCGTCGCGCTCGGGCAGCCGAAGCCGCCGAGGAAGATGATGAGGTCCAGCGTGTTCACGGCGGCGTCGTAGTTGAGGTCGCCAGCGAGGCCGAGGGCTCCGGACTGGCCGAAGGTGCCCAGCAGGCGGACGAGGTCGGCGGTGTTGGTGGTGCCGTCGCGGTTGATGTCGCCGGGGCAGGCGGGGAGGTCGGGGAAGATGGAGTGGGAGACGCTGGCGGAGAGGCCGTGGGCGTCGGTCACGGTGTGGACGAACTCGAAGTAGAAGACCTCGTCGTTGGCGCCGTGGGCGCCGCTGACGAGGGCCGAGGAGACGCAGTCGCTCACGGGCGGCTCGGGGTGGACGTGTGTGTTGTGGTGCAGCAGGGCGTCCCAGCGGCAGGTGAGTTGATTCGGCGTGTGCTCGGCGTCATTGATCGTTGAGGTCATCGCGACCTGCGATTCTTCGCCGGGGGGGAAGAGCGCGCCGTCGGCAGGGCTGGTGATCGTGACCTGCGGCGGGGTGTTGTTGGGCGAAACGATGAGGGAGGCGGTGCGTTCGAGGCCGCCGACGTCGCGGACCTTCAGCGTGACATCGAAGCGGGCCGGGCCGGCAGTGGGCGCGGTGAAGACGTGCGAGGGGTTGGCCTGTGTCGAGACGGGCGAGCCGTCGCCGAAGTTCCATTCGTACTGCAGCGGCAGGTTCTCCGGATCGGATGTGCCAGCGGAGGAGAACTGAATGCTCAGCGGCGAGGGGCCGAAGTTGTTGCCAACCACCTGCGCGGCGACGACGGGCGGGAGATTCGAGACGTACTCGACCTTGTAGACCTCCGCGCCGCCGCCGAAGTCGAACTGGATGTAGTACAGGAGTTTGTCCACGGGGTTCACGGCGAGGCAGACGATGCCGGGGACCGATCCGGGCAGGGCGAACTCGCGCACGGAGACGAGCCGGTCATTGACATCGAAGACCATCGACTTGATCCAGCCGGCGACGAAGTCGGCGTGGAAGTAGGTGCCGAGGTACGTGGAGGGGTACGGGCCGGTCTCGGGGTACCACGCGCCGCCCATGGACGAGTTGCCGCCGAAGTTCACGCCCAGCACGGGGCAGCCTGGGGTGCCCATGATCTGAGACGTGGCGGAACCGGAGGTGAAGGTGGGGACTCGTGCGGGGCCGCCGTCGTGGGCCCAGTCGATGGCGGGGCGGGCGTGCTCGAAGCGCCGGAGTGTGGCGGGGAGTTGCACGCCTGGGTTGCACGGGTTTGGGAACGACGGGGCGGCGAAGGCGTCCTGCACGCACAGCGCGCTGAAGGGCACAAAGGGCGGGCACGACCCGCCGGCGAGAGGGTTCGGCGCGGCGGGGTTTTGCAGGTTCTGTGCCTGGTAAAGCGGCTGGGGGTCGTGGCCCTCGAAGAGCGGCCAGCCGAAGTTCTCGCCGCCGGACT
>CAYZFW010000319.1:0-4170 GCA_964477615.1 uncultured Phycisphaeraceae bacterium
GTTTCGCCGTGGGGCTTGCTCGATCTTTCGGGCGGGGAGAGGGAGTGGGTTGAGGAAGTGGTGCCGAACCGATTCACGGGCGTGCCGACCTATCGGCTCACTCGAGGCTCTCGCTGGCGTGCATTCTCATACGAGAGTTACGACGTTATCAATGGGCTACTCAACGGGGGCACGATGCTCGGTGGGTTCAGTGGGATTCGACTTGCCTCGATTGTTCCGTCGCCCTGTGCGGTCTCTGGCGCGGCGTTGGTGACGCTCGCTTTCTCTCTTCGCCGGAGGCGATAGGAAGGGTGCAGACATGCGGAAGTTCGTGACGGCGATCGGTGTCCTCACGGCGGGGTGGCATTGAAGTCCTGACCGTGGCACCGAAGTCGTTCCGACGACTTCGGTGCGTCCGCATGCGAACGCAATGATGTCTGAAGTCAGTGTAGCATATGAGTCAATGAAAAGTAGTACTCCAATCCGCAAGCGCATGAAGCGCAACGAGAGTCCGGGCGGGGTGCGGTTCATCACGTTCTCATGTCATCGCGGCTTACCGCTGTTCTCGAATCCGGCCATCTGCCTTGTATTCGCCGAGGTGCTTGCCGCGGCGCGGGTCCGACTCCGACTGCGGCTGTGCGCATGGGTGATCATGCCGGAGCATGTCCACCTGCTGGCGATTCCGGCCAGCGGAGTACACCTCGGTGACACGCTGCGCTCGATCAAGATGTCCGTTGCACGGCGTGTGCTCGCGCGGTGGCGCAAACTCAACGCGCCGATCCTGCTCCGGCTTGCCGTGCGCGAAAGCGCGCCGAGATTCTGGCAGGCTGGGGGTGGATTCGACCGGAATGTGCGTGATGATGCCGAACTCTCGAGATCGATCCGGTACATCCATCGCAACCCGGTCAGACGAGGGTTGACCGCCCGCCCTGAAGATTGGCCGTGGTCAAGCGTTCGATGGTGGATGGGCGAGCGTGGCGGTCTCTGTGATTGCGAGTATCCGCCGGGGAACTGGGACCGCTGGACAGGCTTCGCCTGATCGATGAGATGCGGGCCAGGGCGTCTTCGTCGCTGTGCCGTGGCACCGAAGTCGTTCCGACGACTTCGGTGCTCCCGCATGGATCGCGATTCGCCGAGCACCGAAGTCGGCGAAGACACCGACTTCGGTGCCACGGGGCCAACTTCCGTGCCGTGCGGGACCGTGCGGGGCTTCACCTCCATCGAGTCCCTCAACGCCCACATCCTTGAGCTGCTCCAGACCATCGAGGCACTGGAACTGCCGTAATGTTGCTTTGACGCGGCCAATGAATGCCTGACCCCGCCGCCCGAGCGCCGCCGCTCGGGCGGTTTCGTCGGCGGGTGCGTCTGCGACGCCGCGCCGGGGTCCGGTAACGCCCGAAGTGTCCGCAAGGGTTCAACATGTCCCCACGCCGTTCCGATGCACCCATCGTGCAGCGGCAACGCCACATCTCGAATGTCGTTTCCGAAGCGGGGTTCGCCGACAACCACCGCAAGATGGGGCGGCTGCGCTGCGAGCTGATCCACTGCGACTTCGGCGAGGTGCTCGATCTGTCGAGAACCGGCATGCGTGTGCGGCTCAAGTCGCTCACGTCGGTCAAGAAGGGCGACACCTACGCCGTGGCCATCAACGGCCCAGGCGCTCGGATCGAGGTCGGCGTGCGCATCGTGTGGACCAGGAAGACCGGGTTCCTCGGCTCGGGCGAGGCCGGTATCGAGTTCATTCAGATCTCGGAAAGTGCCCAGCGCGGCTTCTCAGCGCTGGTGCGCTCCATCATGGCGTGAACGCTCCGGGCCGCGGTGCCCCAGCGTGTACGCCGTTCAGACCTGACCCCTGACATCCAGCCCACTGGTGCGCCCCGGCGAGTCCGCCGCGGGCTTCGCGTGTTTCTGATGGCGACGACGATCCCGGGAGACCCCATGCGACCGACGACCCAAGCCCTCGCGTTCCTGATTGTTGCCGGCACCGCGCTGAGCGCCCACGCCGCGCCGTTCTCGCTGCTTGTCATCGATAACGGCGGCACCGCCGGCGCGCTGGGCGCTCCGCTCCGTCCCTCCGCCGGCACGTTCTATTCCAGCGGCATGATCTCGATGGGTTTGCCGCCGTCGCCCGAGGCCGTTCAGGCGGCGCCGATGCTCGCCTTTGATTCGTACGTCGCGATGGGCGGCGTGCCCGCCAGCGATTCCGCATCCGCCAATCCTCCCTCGGGATTCATCGGCGATCAGTTCGTCGGCGGCAACCGCAACCCCCTCGAACTCCGCGGCGTGCGCTACGTCTTCCCCATCAACGTCGTCGATCCGGTCGCGAACCCCACCATGGCCGGCACCGCCTTCAGCCGACCCGGCCCCCTGGGGGCCCACACGGTCTTCATCGGGCGTGCCACCGTGCCGCGAGGCGCACGTCCGGTCTGCCCGTCGATCATCGTGGGTGCTTCGTTCAATCTCCCCGGCACCATCGTTGTCTCCGCGACGCTCGACGGCGACTCCGTCGAGGTCCTGCCCGGCTCGGGCACAAGGCCGACCAGCGCGATCCACGCCCGTTCGATGCTCGCTGCACAGGTAACGCTCCCGGGCTTCGGCGACGCCGATGTGTACGACCTGTATGTCGTATCGACCGGTGCCGCGCCGACGCCACCGCCGCCACCCCCGCCTCCTCCACCCCCTCCCCCTCCCCCACCCCCGCCCGCCGCCGCGCCGATCACCGCGCCCCCGCCCGCGCCACCACCGCAGCGTCCGCCCGCGTCCCCAGCGCCGTCGCCCCAGCCTTCGCCCATCGCCGCGGCACCGGGCAATCCACCCGCCACGCCCCCTCCCGCGACCAAGCCGGCGCCCAAGAAGCCCGACCCCAAGAAGGCCAAAGCCAAGCCGAAACCCAAACCGCCGAAAGTCACTCCGCCCAAGACCGTCCGCGGCGGCGGTGGGCGACGTACCGCGATCGACTTCGGCGACGCCGCGCCCGCCACGCGGCCGACGCCGCTCGTCATGACGCTACTCACCGCGATGGGCATGCCGCCGGCCAACCAGTAGGTATGCACGCCGGCCCTTGGCGCGCTCAGGTTTGACCGGCATCGTGCGTCAGCCGCAGCACGGAGTGCCGCGCTGAGCGCGGGTACGCTTGCATCGTGACGGTGCCCACCGACCATCCCGCCGCTTCAAGCCGCCGACGCGCGGTCTTCTTTGATCGCGACGACACGCTCATCGCCTGCCGGGAGGTTACCCCCGACGGCGATCTCGGCGATCCCGCGCTCGTACGTCTGCTGCCCGGTGCCCGCGAAGCGTGCGCTGCGCTCCGCGCTGCGGGGTGGTTCCTCGCCGTGGTCTCGAACCAGGGGGGCGTCGCCCGCGGCAAGTACGGCCTCGATCAGGTCGGTGCGTGCAACGACCGCCTCAACGAACTCCTCGGCGGTTCCATCGACGCCTTCCGCTTCTGCCCTTACCACCCCCGCGGTGTCGTCTGCGGCCTCTCGAACGAGCACCCGTGGCGCAAGCCCGCCCCGGGCATGCTGCTCGATATCGCCGAGAAACACAGCATCGATCTCGCGGCGTCGTGGATGGTGGGCGACGCCGAGCGCGACGTCGAGGCGGGGCTGGCGGCTGGGTGCCGCACGATCCTGATCCGCGCGCAGGCGAACACGGACACCGCCCCAACCAAGGCCCACCACACCGCTGCAACGCTGATCGAGGCCGCCGGGATCATCCTCGGAGGACGTCCATGAGCACGCCGCACTCCACGATCTCCCTGCGGGCGCTCGAGGGCACGCCGCTTACCGATGAGAAAGTCCGGCGCATCGTTGAGGCCACGGCACGCGCCATCGCCGAACGCCACAACGTCGAGCTCGTTTCGATGGAAACCAGCGGCGATCGGTTCACCGTCACCCTCGCGGCCCACCGGCTCGCCGCCATCGGGTTTATCGCTGAACTCCGCCGTCTCACCACCGCGTGGTACCACACCGACCACCCCGGCGAGTACCTCTGGGGCGACGCCCACGGGAATAACCAGGATGACGGCGAAGACGATGACCCGGCCGATTGGTGGAAACACGTATGAGCGTCCCCGAATCGCGGGAACAACGCCCATTCCGATACGTGCCACGGCTTGGCTTCTGAGACAAGCCGTGTCCACAATCGTGTCCGAGGTGCGCAAGCACGGCTTGTCGCGGACGCCAAGCCGTG
>CAYZFW010000320.1:0-4161 GCA_964477615.1 uncultured Phycisphaeraceae bacterium
GCGCGGCCACCGACCCGCCGGGTTTCGGACGGGTCTCGGCGGGTGATTGGTGCCGAGAGTTGATCCAGTCGCCGGGCATGCTCCGCGATCGTGCCGACGCCCCGGCCATGCTCGATCTCATCGCGCGGCTCGAAGAGGCCGGCGTCTGGCGCTTCACCGCCATGCTCCCGACCGCCGCCGCGGCGCTGCCGACGCCGGACGACATCGACATCGGTGCAGACCGTCCCGTGAACACCCCGATTCTGGCGGTGTCAAGCGCCCTGCTCGTCCGAGCGAGGCTCGCGGCGGAATCCGGCGATGGCGCGGCGGCACTTGCTCGCATCATCGAAGCCGATGCCATGGCCGACCGGTTTGAAAGCCAGCCGAGCATGCTGATGTGCATCGTTGGCGGCGCGATCCGATCCGGCATCGACGAGACGGCCATCGCCCTTACGTCCGCTCGAATGCTCGCCCCGCAGCACATCGAACAACTCGCCGACCTTCTCGCGCAGCCGCAAGAGACCACCGTCGACATCGCGATCAACGGTGAACGCATCTCCGCCCTCAACACGCTGCAGTCGGTCTACTACGGGCGGGCCGCCACACCCGGATTGGTTACCAAGAGCCCCAGCGCCGTCGGAGCGGACCCGCAGGCCCAGCAGTCTCTCATGACCTCGTGGTTCTTCAGGGCGATTTCGTCTCATCGAGCCAACGCCGACGCGATAAACCGCATCTATGACCTCGCGGAGCAGGCCGAGAAGACACCGTTCCCCGCCGGCCTCGCGCTTGACGACGCGTTGAGCACGGCGGTCGATGAGATCCCACGCCGGCTCGTCTTTGCGAAGATCCTGATCGGCCTCATGCCCCGGGCGTTACTGACCGCCAGAGCGTCGGCATGGGAGGCCGCGGCAGAGTCCGCCGTCGCCATCGAGCGCTACCGCCTCGACCACGACGCTCTCCCCACATCGCTCGATGATCTCGTGCCGAGGTACCTCGCCGCCGTGCCTCGCGATCCCTTCGCGCCGGATAGCCGTCTGCGCTACCGGCGTGACGCCGACCCATCGTCCCTCCCCGGCTACACGCTCTACTCCGTCGGATTCGACCAGACCGATGACAACGGTGCTCCCGCGAAAGCCCGCTTCGATGCGATGCGCGACGTCGGCAAGGGAACCGATTATCTCTTCGTCTCGAACACTCCAGCCACGCCCACGTCCGATTCACTCACGGTCCCTCAGCCCGTGTCCCCACCCGCCCAGCGACCAAACCCCTGAGGCACCGCCGCATGCGCCTCATCACCAAAGCCCTCCACCGCGCTTTCCCCGAACTCGACCGCTTCGATGACGAGCGGTGTCTGCGCGTGCCCGATGCGCGAGATACGAGAGGGAAATCTCGCCCGCAGTAACCACCTTTGGGCGCAATCTTGCGTGACAACCCCCGCCGCCCCTTGCTCGGCATCGCCGCCGTGTCATACTCAGGGTGATCGATGCCGATCACCATCTCCCGGGGACCATCACCATGCGCCGTTCCGTGCTCGCGTTCATGTGCCGCTGTGTTGCTGTGTTGTTCTGTTGCGTTCGAGTCCCCGCGCCCACACCCCCAGCACCATCAGCGCATACAGCCGCTGCCCGTGGTCCCGCTTGCACTCCATGTGCTCCTCCACCATCCCCCTCACGGCGTGCGTGTCCACGTCCAGCACGCTCCCCGCTTCGCCGAAGGGTTCGCGTGAGTTCAGGACATCCATCAGGAGCGTGCGCAGGCCGCCGAAGTCGGTGCGGAACCACTCGCCGATGGGGATCGCGAAGCCCTGCTTGGGGCGGTTCACGATTTCAGGCGGAAGGTGTCTCGCGGCGAGTTCACGAAGCAGGGCCTTGGGGCGGTTGCCCTGCATGAGCGTGCCGATGAATGTCGTGCCCGCATGCCACTCCACTTTCGAGTCTAGAAACGGGCACCTGACTTCAAGGCCAGCCGCCATGGAAGCCGTGTCGGTTTTCCGAAGCAGGTCGCCGGGCAGGTACTCGTGATTGTCGAACCATCTCGCCGCATACCGCAGGAAGAACCGCGGCACGTCGCAACTCGCCCCCGGCGAACGGAAAATCCGTCGCCGAATCTCGGATGGGAAGATCGCGACGAGATCGGTGTACCCGCGCCCCCGCGCGGCCCGGATCAAGCGTGCCATCTTTGCGTCACGCGAGGTCGGGTCGCGCTCGTCGTAGCCGCCCGTGGGCCAGGCCCACGCCACGGCCCGCAGCGCAAGCAACCACCGCGCCGCAGCGTGCCGCCGGTACCCCATGAACAGTTCATCACCACCATCGCCCGAGAGGGCCACCTTCACGTGCTCCCGCGCCGCCTGGCAGAGCCAGTACGTCGGGAGCAACGAGGAGTCGCCAAAGGGAACGCCGAGTTGCCCGATGAGGCGGACTACGTCGTCGGCCGCAGAAGTCTGCACGTCCAGCGTGATATGCCGTGTACCGAGATGCCTCGCGACCAACTCGGCGTGGCGCGATTCGTCGTACCGCGGGTCGGGCATCCGCATGCACAGGGTGGTGATGTCTTGCCGCGCCTGCTTCGCATAGTGCGAAATGAGCGACGAATCAATACCACCCGAGAGGAAGCACCCAACCGGAACATCCGCCTCAAGCCGGTCGGAAACACTCTTGGAAAGCAGTTCTTCGAGTTCATCGCACCATCTGCGGGTCCCCGACAGCCGTGTACCCCGAAAGGGGCGCCAGCATAGCCGCCACAACTCCCAAAGAACCAAGAGTGGGACCAGCCCAATCCCACACAGAAGCATGGTCAACCATACCGGCTGCGTTGCCGGAACTTCGCCGCGGAGCCATGCCGACAGGTCCTCATCCAACCCCCACCCGTTTGTGTTCTCATCGATGAGCCACACACTCCGCTGGGGAACCGTTCGCTCGTGCCAGCCCATCGCAACCCAGTCCGTCATCGCGAGTCGCTCGATGGTTTCGGGCTCTTCGGCGGTCAGTTCGGAAAGCACGCCCGCCACGCTCGCGAAGGCGTAGGACCCGTGCTTATCGAGAAACCTCTGATACAGCGGCTTCTCGCCGAATTGGTCACGGATGATGGCCAAGCGTGCCCGCTCCCGGTCCCAGATCGCCGCCGCGAACATGCCTTCGAGGTGATCGGTGGGGCTTTCGCCGTAGCCGTTGTCTTCTTTGGTTGGCTCTCTCGCCCACTCCCGCCACCCATGAATCAGCACTTCCGTATCCGAATGGTCCGTCACAAACTCCCGCCCGGCCTTCTCCAGTTCCGCGCGCAGTTCCCGGTGGTTGTAGATGCACCCGTTGAACACCACCGCCACCAGCCCCTCGCGCCGCCCGCCCCCCGGGAGCTCTTTACCGCGCTCGCTCACCATCGGCTGTGCCCCGCCCGCGTGGTCGATGATCGACAGCCGCCGGTGGACCAGCGCCACCTCCACGCGCGTCCCGTCGGGCCTCACGGCGGAATCCCGGAACCGCCCGCTCCCGTCCGGCCCGCGGTGCGCGATCGCCGCGTCGAGCATGTCCAGCCAGGATTCGGGGATGCCGTCGACGCCGCGCCAGGCCGCGGGGACATCATGACCCGCCCTCTCCGGGGGCGGCGTGACTCTCAGAATGCCGGCGATGCCGCACATGACGGCAGCGTATCCGTTTCGGAAGCAGGGTCCCGGACCTGGATTGAGACTTGGCTTGGAATGCCCAATCGACGAATCGATGCGGACTTGCAGTCGCCCTGCTCGACGAGCCTTTGGTTCTTGCTCGCTTCAACGAGATCGCGGCACTTTGGCCGGGCCGGGGATACTGGGTGGCTCGGGCGTGATATGCGGAGCGATCGGTCGAGGTTGGATGATTCAGAATTGGCACCGCGGCCTGACGATCAATTTCGCGCCTTCTGGCTGGCAGAGGTGTCTTCTTCTCCTCCTACTTCCGAAGCCCCTCCGGCACACCCTGTGGGAACATCTCGGCGATGGTCTGCTGGATCACCTCGGCGCGCCGGCCCGGGTTGGGGTGTGTGGCGGCGAAGTCGCTCCCGTGCGATGCTCCGCCGCTGGCCTCCTCGAGGATGTTCATCACGCCGATCATGGCACGGGGGTCGTAGCCCGCGGCGGTCATAAAGCGCAGGCCCAGGCGGTCGGCTTCGAGTTCGTCGTCGCGGCCGTATTTCAGGAGCAGGAACTTACTG
>CAYZFW010000321.1:0-4160 GCA_964477615.1 uncultured Phycisphaeraceae bacterium
CGTGCCGACCACCCCGAATCCCATGTCCCACCGATCACGCCCCGACGAAGCGTCGTTCACCTGCATCCACTGCAGAGCACACATCAACGCCGACACCCACGGCACACGCCACCGAAACCACTGTCCCGCCTGCCTCTGGTCACGACATCTCGACGAGCAGCCGGGAGACCGCTCCTGCCCATGCCGCCAGCCCATGGAGCCAATCTCCATCGAGGTCCGACGCGACGGAGAATGGGCCATCGTTCACAGATGCTGCGGCTGCGGCGTCCTCCGCACCAACCGCATCGCCGGCGACGACCACACCATGTCCCTCCTCGGACTCGCGCTCCGACCCATCGCCAACCCGGCCTTTCCCCTCGACAGACTCCAATAGGCCTGGTCTCACAGATCGAGTCCGGGTACCCCGCCGGTCCCCGCCGAAGCACTCACTTCCATCCGCCAATCACAGCCGAGCACACATCGCACATGAATCTCGGTCGCGGCGGCGCAGCCCGACACGCTGAATCGACCGTACAACACGGCACACAAAGGAACCTGCACCCCCGCACCCGCGATCGCCTGCCCCGAGCGAGCAGCATCCATATCTCGTCTCACGCACCCGCGCCCGCGGCCCAATACCACGCCCGCGAAGCGGTCGCGCGCCCCAAGCCACAACCCCCGCCCCACGACCGCACACGCGTACAACACCCGACCCGCGCCCGCATCGCACGCCGCCCCGCCTCAACAAGGAACTTCAGCACGCCGTGCCGAACCTCCCCAGAAACCGCGTCAGATCCACCGTGTTCACCACGCCGTCCCCGTTCATGTCTTCCGCCGTGCCCAAGGGCACCGACAGCCCGAACTTCCCGAGAAAGCGCACCAGGTCCGCCGTGTTCACCACGCCGTCGCCGTTGAAATCACCGGCACACGTCGCTGGCGGCGTCAGCACCAGCGAGATGCTGTCCGCATACCCGTCATTGAAACTCCCCGCCGTGCGCGTGAACGTGATCGTCACGCGCGCCCCCCGAGACTGTGCAGGAACCGTCCCCGTCGCCGACCGCAGCAAAAGCCCCGTGAGGTTCTGACGTTCCGCGGCGAAGGGGCCCTCCAGACTCACAAGACCAAGGGGAGAATCATTCCCAGACAGAAACACGACGCTCAGCGTGGCGTAGTCATCCTGCGAGGCGAACCCGCCGAGATAGCCCGACACCGTGAACGACATGACCCCCGCATCGATCAGTGCCGCATCAACCGACAAATCAACCACCTGCACAAACTCAGACGCGGTTGCAGAAAACCCCCCCGACGCAAAGTTCGCCCCGCGGTCCGATGGGCCCGGGTCGCCCACGACCGGGAAACCCCCGCCAGCATCCCAGCGAACCACCGTCGGATCGGCGGTTGAAGACCACGACGGTGCGGCAACGACAGTGCCGCCATTGCCGCCCGCCGCGGCATCAAAGCCGGGGTTCAGCACCAGGTTCACGCCCGTAGCCGCGAGCGCGGTACCGGCGCACAGCACCACCGCCGTCGCCACGACACACAGACGCGCCGCCTTCATGTCGATTCCTCCAATGGCTGAGCCCACGTCCGGTCAGCACGGCTGACCGAACCGGCCCAGGAACTCCGTGAGATCCGCCGTGTTCACCGCCCCGTCGCCTGTGAGATCACCGCTCGTCCCCGGCGTCACCGTGGTGCCGAACGCACCCAGGAACGCCGTCAGGTCCGCCGTGTTCACCGCGTTGTCGCCGTTCAGATCACCCACGCACGCAGGCGGCGTGCAGGGCGACGTCGCACGCACCCCGAAGTCATCCACCAGCGCCTCCACCACGTTGCCGGGCGACGTGTCGTTCGCCACAAACCGCACACGAACCGTCGCCGTCGGCGTCACAAAGTCCGACACCCGGAACTCGTTGTAGAACCAACCACCCTGCGACTGCGCAAACGGCACATTCTCCACCTGCACATACGCCCCGCCGTTGCTCACCGACACCACGAACTGATCCGCCGTGTTCGTCGCCCCGCCCGACTTCTCGAACCACCGCCAGTACCCCACCACCGCCGTGGGATTCGCCGAAAGATCGAGCGTCTGCGAGTACAGGCTCGTCTTCCCGTTGTCGATGTCAAACGTCCCATCGTTCGTCCCCGCCGCCAAACCCGTCGCCCAGCACTGCGTCCCAGCACCCGGCGTGTGGTCCGCACCGGGCTGATAGCCCGTCTGCTGCGGCACGCCACGCTGCCACTGCCCCGTCGTCGCGTTGTCGGTCGCATCGATGTTCACCTGCCAACCCGCGTTGGCCACCTCAAACTCATCGCTCGCCACCGCCACCACGTTCGCGCTCACCGCCGAGTACACACTCGCCGGCGCATCCGTGGGCGACCGCGTGAGGGTGCCGTCGGCGGCCTCAACCTCGACGTAGTACTCGAGCGTCGAGCCGCAGGGGGTGATGGGGAGCGTTGCGGTTAGCGCCGGCAGAGTGCCGGTCAGTGCGCTCTGCGTGAACGGGCCGCTCGAACCGACCCGGGAGAACAGCCGCAGCCCACCCGGCGCCGCCGAAACCCCGTTGAACGCCACCGCGTTCACCGCCACCGCCGTCGTCTGCCCGCTGCTGATCTCACTCACCGGCGCCGGCACCGTCACCTTGAACTTCACATTCAAGTAGTTCGCGAACACCGCCAGACCGTTCCACACCTCCTGCGCGTTGGGGATGATCTGCGCCGGCGGCAGCTGGAACCCGCTCGTCCCCGTGTCCCGCAGTTCCATCCCGTACCCGTACACGTTCTTCACCCCGTACGCCCAGTCCGACGTTGTCCCCGCCGCCACATAGATCGTCGTCGCCGTCGGACCACCCACATACTGCACCCCGAAGGTGTTCGAGATCGCGCTGGTCATCTCCGGCGTGATGAACTCAAATTCCGCCTGCCGCGCCGGCAGCGCCACCGTGTACCCCTGCGGCGCCAGCACCAACTGCGAATACGAGTGAATGTCCAGGAACGCGCCAAGGTTCGGCAGCCCGTTCACCCAGTCACGGATCACCTGAGACTCCGGCTCCGAAAACGGCGCCGTACCGCGGTACGTCTCGTCCACCGGGTTCGTCGAGTTCCCACCCTCAGGCGCGCTCCAACCCACCGAGAAGTTCCGGTTCAGGTCAACGCCCGTCGACCCGTCCCCGTTGTTCCGCTGGTTCTTCCGCCACAGCCGGTTGGTCGTGTGCGTGACGTTGTATCCGTCCGGATTCATCACCGGCACAAAGTACCAGTTCACGCTGTTCACCAGGTCCGTCACCTGCTGGTTGGTCCCGTACTCGCTGATCAGCTTGTCGATCGTCCACAGCCCAACCGCCGGGCTGATCCACTCCCGCGCGTGGATGTTGCAGATGATCGCAAACGACTTGTTGCTCGCCGCGTTGGGCCCCTGGATCCGCACGGCCCAAATCGGCCGCCCCTGCAGCGAGTTCCCGATCACCGTCCGCGACGCAATCGCCGGGTTGATCGCCACCGTGTCCGTGAGGAACTGATCGATCTCCGTCAGCGTGTGGTACGCCGTGTGGAACGCCGCGCCCCGCACCGCCTTGGCCGCCTCGTTCTCCGCCTTCTCGGCGTCCAACACCGCCTGCACGTCCTCCGCGTCCACCCGCGCCGTGATCTTCAGATCACGCATCACCTCAACAGCCTCGGGCGGCACCACGTACCGCTGCTCGCCCAGCGCCGGGATGCACGCCAGCGACACGCCCAACTGCTCCATCCGCACCAGGTCCATCGGCGACTTGATGTCCACCGTCACCAGCTTGTGCCCGCGGTACGAAACCACCTCGGGGTCAGCGCCGCTGGCCACGCACGCCGCAACCAGAGCCGCAACCGCACCGAGAACCGCACGCGAGCACTTCATCATGGCAGGCACCTTCTCAAAGGACACAAGCACACATCAACACACGCCGCACAACGCCCCAGCACGCGTCACATCAACGCGCCACAGAGACACCTCGGCGTCACACCCATCAACATAGAGGAGATTCCCCCCAACGCCCGCCCCCACACCCGACTTTCACCCGACCACTTTCAGCCCAACCACCCCAACACCCGCCCCACCCCCCACAACCCGCTCGATCGGACCCACCCCCCGCGCCCCCGGGCCCCCCGGGCGCGGGGGCGGGGGCCGGGCGGGGGGGGGGCGGGGGGGGGGG
>CAYZFW010000322.1:0-4149 GCA_964477615.1 uncultured Phycisphaeraceae bacterium
GCGCATCAGGTGCGTGGGGTCGCCCTTCCAGAGCATGAAGTCCGCGGGGTGCTTCTTGGCCGACTGCGCGGCCTGCGACACCCGCCCTCCCGCGCCGCTCCTGATCTTGTCGAGGGTGTTGCCGCTGAGTCGGCCGTAGTCGGGGAAGGTCTGCGTGTCGAAGTAGACCACCGTCGAACCCGCCGTCGGCACCACGTAGGCGTGCCCGCGTCGGAGCAGTTCGACGATCATCGCCAGCATCTGCGGGACCATCCGAGTCGGACGCGGCATCAGCGTCGGGTCCTTCTCGGCGTCGGCCGCCACGCGCAGGCCCAGCGTCCGCGCGTCCTCGATGAAGCACCTGGCGTAGTAGTCGGCGATGGCCGTCGGGCTGGTGGGATCGATCGCCGCGGCGGCCTCGGGAGGAAGTTTGCCGGACTTCTTGTCGGAGAGCAGCCGCTTGCGGGCCTCTTCCATCTTGTCTTCGCCCCCGCCGTCGGCCGCGGCATCATCGACCATGTGCCCCACGTCGGTGATGTTCATCACCTGCGTCACCTTCAGACCCGGTCCCAGCGGCGACTCGAGCCAGCGGCGCAGCACGTCGGCGGCGAGAAAGCTGCGGAAGTTCCCGATGTGGGCGTAGTCGTAGACGGTCGGCCCGCAGGAATAGAACGTCGCCTCGCCGGGCTTGATGGGCGTGAAGTCTTCGACGCGGTTGGTGAGGGTGTTGAAGAGGCGGAGGGGCATAGGGAGAGCAGCAGATCAGCAAAGCAACAAAGCAGCAGATGAAGAGGGAAAGCCCGAGAGGTTACTCCGACCTCGCCGTGGGCTGGGCCTCGGACTCGCGCTCGCCGTCCCTGGGGGCGGGGGTCGGCTCGCGGGGCTCGATCTTCAGGCGCAGCACGCGGGTCGGCTCGGCCTCGAGCACCGTGACCGCGAAGCCGTCGCCCTCAACCGTCTCGCCGGCGATCGGGATGTGCCCCAGCGTCGCCATCACATAGCCCCCCACCGTGTCGTAGTCCTTGCCTTCGGGGATCACCACCCCCAGCGGCTCGAGCGCCTCGTTCAGGTCGTAGATGCTCATCCGCGCATCGGCCTCGGCGGACTTGGCCGCCTCGTTCACCTTCACCTCGGGCGGTGCGTCCTCGGGCAGTTCGTACTCGTCCTGGATCTCGCCGAAGACCTCTTCCACGATGTCCTCGACGGTGACCACGCCCGCGGTTCCGCCGTACTCGTCGGTCACCACGGCGATGTGGACCTTCTGGCGGACCAGTTCGTTCAGCAGTTCACGGACGGGCTTGGTCTCAGGCACAAACAGCGCCGGGCGGAGGATCGAGCGGAGCCTGAACGGCTTGCCCGCCCCCTTCACGCCGTCACCCGCGAGCCAGCGCATCAGGTCCTTCACATAGAAGATGCCCACGATGTGGTCGGCGGTGCCCTCGTACACCGGGATGCGCGAGTGCGACACCTCGCGCACCATCTTGATCACTTTGCCGAGGTCGTCGGTCAGTTGCATCGCCTCGATGTCGGTCCGGGGCGTCATCACCTGCGCGGCGGTGGTGGAGCCGAACTCGACCACCGCCTCGATCATGTCGCGCTGCTCCTCGCCCAGCGCGCCCTCGCGCTCGCCCTCGGCAGCGGCGTCCAGCAGGTCTTCTCGGATCTCCTCTTTCTCAGAGACCGAACCGGCCCCGGCGAGGCGGCGCACCGCGATATCGATGAGCCAGATCGCCCGCACCGGCCACGCGAGGATGTACACCGCCCGGATGATGTCGGAGGTGCCGATGATGATCCGCTCCGCCGCGTGCCGCGCCAGAGAGAGCGGCAGCACCAGCCCGACGATGTAGAGCAGCGCCCACGAGGCCGCGACGGCGGCGAGCAGGCGCGGGAAGCTCAGCACCGCTTCGGCCGCCGCGCCCGCTTCGACGTGGAACGCCCCCATCAGCAGCAGCATCGACACCGTCACGCAGATGGACGCGACGACCCGCACGGCCCCCATCGCCAGGAGGTGCCCGTCGGGCTCCTCGATGATGCGCTCCACCCGCGACTTCATCGTCGCGCCCCGCTGCTCCGCGAGTTCCTCCAGCCGCGTGATCGAGTAGTCGCGCAGGGCGTAGTACAGCGTCGAGGCCAGGGCACTCAGGAAGGTGGAAGCGAGGGCGATGAGAAATGGGAGTGTCAGGGGTCCCTCAGATCAGCGGGCGGGGTGGAAGACCGGGCCGACGCCGATGGCCTTCAGGATCTCGTCCTCGGCGGCGTGCATGCGGTCAAAGTCGGCGTCGTCGTGGTCGTCGTGGTCGAGGCAGTGCAGAATGCCGTGGACGGCGTACAAGAGGATTTCCCGGCGGACCTCGGCCGGGTCGGCGCCGCGCCCGGTCACCTGCCGAGCGGCCTCATCGAGGCACACCATGATGTCGGTATCGAGGGCTTGGGTCTGGCCGCCAGCGGCCAGTGGGGGGTCACGAAGGTCGAACGTCAGGACGTCGGTTGTTTCGTTGATCCCCATGCAGCGGGCGTGCGTGGCGGTCATCTCGGCATCGCCAACCACCGCGATCCGGACCGACGACCCCGCCGGAACACCAACGCGGTCCATCGCCGCCAGCGTGTGGGCATGCAACCACTCCAAATCAGCGCGGCTCAGACGGGCCGTGTGGTCCTGCCATGAGGCGGATTCCGGAGGCGTTTGTTTGGATTGAGTTTGGGTCATCATCGCAGTGACTCAGACGGGGATTATCGCGGGTTGCCCGGTGTGAATCCAATAGGGCGAACGAAATCCGAACGTGCGGTCTTGCGGGGCCGGGCTCGTGGTCGCGGGGCGGCTTTCGCGTTCCCTATGCTGCCGCGTGGACCACGCCGCGCTCCGACATCACCGACAGATGCTGCTGCCCGGCGTCGGGGACGCGGGACAGGCACGCCTCGCCCGGGGGCACGCGGTGGTCATCGGCTGCGGAGCCTTGGGCACGGTGTCGTGCGAAGCCCTGTGCCGGGCCGGGGTGGGGCGGATCACGATCATCGACCGTGACACCGTGGAATGGACCAACCTCCAGCGTCAAACCCTCTTTGACGAACGCGACGCCCGCGAGGGACGCCCGAAGGCCGAGGCCGCGGCACGCCGGCTGGGCGAGATCGACCGCGCTGTCCAAGTCGACGCGGTCGTCGAGGACTTCACACCCCGCACGGCACGCGGACTCTTCGAACGGTTCGGCATCACCCCCGATGAGGCGGTGATACTGGACTGCACCGACAACTTCGAGACGCGATTCCTCGTAAACGATCTGAGTGTTTCCAGCGGCACGCCGTACGTCTATGCCGGCGCGGTTGGGACGGTGGGGATGTCCCGCGCGGTGCTGCCACGGGCGGGCCGATCGGATGCGACAAGCGCGCGGTGGGAGCCGACCTCGTGCCTGCGGTGCGTGTTCGATGACGGCGCGATCACCGGCGCCCCCACGTGCGACACCGCCGGGGTGCTTGGCCCCGCGGCGGGGCTCGCCGCGCTGCTGCAGGCGGGCGAGGCGGTGAAGATCCTGTTGGGGCGGTTCAATCTCGTGAGGCGCGGGCTCGTCCGGTTCGACCTGTGGCCGAGTCACGGCGGCGTGCGCGAGACCGCGATGGGCGGGCCGGATGAATCGTGCCCGTGCTGCGCCGCGCGGCGATTCGATTGGCTGGAGGGGAAGCGCCACGCCGCGGCGGTTCGGCTGTGCGGCCGCAACGCGGTGCAGATCGCGGGGATCGAATCGTGCTTTGAGAACGAGGACGACGGAGAGGACGGTGCCGGGCTGGAGAGCGAGCCCGGAGGCAGAGCAGACCGCCGCGATCTCGTTCAAGTCGCGTCCATGCTCGCGCCCCACGGCGAGGTGCTGGCATCGGCCTCACTTGTGCGCTGCGTTCTGCGTCACGAGCGGGCGGACGATGGAACACCGGTAGAGATCAGCGTGTTCGCCGACGGCCGGGCGGTGGTGAAGGGAACACAGGACGCGTCGCGGGCACGTTCGCTGGTGGCTCGCTTCGTGGGGGGATGAGGGGAAAATGGCAAAGCTCACATAGGCAAAGCTCAAACCCGGATGGGAAGCGGCGATGGGCCGGCGCTACTTCGGCTTCACGGTGATCGACAGCCGGCGGTCGTCTGTGGCGACGGCCCCCACTGCCGCCTGCACCTGCGAAGGGGTGATC
>CAYZFW010000323.1:0-4127 GCA_964477615.1 uncultured Phycisphaeraceae bacterium
CGGGTGCGCCCGCTCGCGGGCGAGGGCTCGGCGAAGCGGATGGTGGCGCTGTGCGACCGGGCGCTGACGGCCCGCCCCGGCGATCCCGAGTTGATGATGCTCGCGGCGGAGATGACCTACGAATCGGGCGATCTGGAGGGGACTTTCGAGCGTTTCCAGCGCGTCGCCGATCTGAAAGACGTGCCGGTGAGCCGCGTGGGCATGATGCTGCCCTCGATGCGCCGGGTGGCGATCGGCCGACAGGTTGACACCGCGCTGGACGAGTGGCGCAAGTCTTTCGGCGATGAGGCGAAGCGCGAAGCGGCGATGACGAAGGTCAAGTCGTACCGTGAGAAATTGAAGGCGGCGATCGACGTTTCCAGCGAGGGTGAGTTGAAGCTCCGCGACGCGTACATCGCCGTCGCCGAGGGCAAGAACGACGTGGCGATCGGGCTGCTGAGCGAGCTGCGCGGGAACGTGGCCAAGAGCAACGACCACCGCGTCCTGCTCCCGCTCGCCGACACGCTGAGCCGCGTCGGCAGCCTGGGCGAGGCGGCGCAGATCTACGACCGTCTGATCGATAGCGGGTACATCGACGCGGGCGTCCTGAGCGCCGCGGGTTTGGTCCACTACAACCTGCAGAACATGGACAAGGCTTCGGACTACATCCAGCGGGCGCTGGTGCTGGCGCCGGAGAACGCCGCGCTGAAGGAACTCGGGGCGAAGATCCTCGAGGTGAAGGCGGCGACGGCCGGCGACATGAAGAACGTCAATGACCCGGTGATCAAGGCGATCATGAAGGCGTCGACGACGCTGAAAGACGGTGACCTTCGTGCGGCCAAGGTGCAGTACGAGGAGTTGTACAAGAACCACGGCAGCGATCCGCGTGCCATACGTTTCTACGTGAACTACCTTCTGCAGGAAGACAACCGGCAGCGCGCGCTGGAGGTGCTGGACAAGGCGATCGCAGAGCAGCCCGACAACCGAGACTGGCCGCAGATGAAGTTGGTGGTGCAGAACCCCGACCGCGACGAGGCGATGCTCGCGCTGATCGACCAGAGCAACGCCGAGCCGTACGACAAGCTGATCCAGAAGTACCAGATCTATATCCGTCAGGGGAAGAGGGAAGAGGCGGAACGGGCTTACGCAGAGGCGTTGAAGCTCAAGCCCGATGCCCCCGCGGTGGTTGAGGCGGGCTTCATGCGCGAGATCAGCCGGATCCTCTCCAATCGCGGCCCCAAGGGGGCTTCGGAGCGGGCGTCGGCTGAGGCCGAGGCGCAGAAGTTTGTGAACATCGCCGCAGAGAAGAACCTGGATCAGTTGGGCGGCATGCTGTACAAGGCCCGCCTGATGATGGCCAAGGAGCAGTTCCGCGACGCGGCCCTGACCGTGAAGCAGGCGGTGGAGAAGGTTCCGAACAACCCCGGAGCCTGGCGTCTCCTGGCGATGGCTCAGATGGAAGCGGGTCAGGTCGAAGACGGCCTGAACGCGTTCCAGCGAGCGCTCGACGGCCAGCCCAACAACGGTGCGATCGCGAAGGACTACGCCAAGGCGCTGATCCGTGTGAACCGCGGGAAGGACGCTCTGGCCATCCTGAACCCCGAGACCGGCGTGCTGCGCTTCGCCGAGAACGGCTCGGATGAAGAGATCATCAACATGTGGCTGGACCTCGAGGCGACCCTGATGGGCCAGCCCGGCGTGCTCAAGGCGATCGAGCGGCGACGGCTGATCTTCAACCGCCGCCCGGACAACATCGTGAACACGGTGTCGCTGGCTCGGACGCTGACGCAGGCCGAGGTGTTCGAGGACGCCGGGAAGGTGATCGACACCCTGGCTAAGCAGCCCGGCGTTCGTCAGGACATGGTGGTGCGCCTGCGGGCCGACCTGTACGGGCAGCAACGAAAGTTCGACGAGGGCGAAAAGGTCTTCAAGGACTACATCGCGGGCCAGGGCGACAAGGCGACGGTGACGGACTGGCTGATGTTCGCGGCGTGGCTGTCGGCCAACGACCGCGTGGACCAGGCGATCGCAGCGTACGACGAGGCTCGGAAACTGCAGTCCAAGGAGTTTGAGGCGGACCGTCAGAAGGGCGACTACCTCTTCGGCGTGTTCGCGAAGGTGTACGAACAGGGCGAGCGTCTGAAGAACCGCGGCAAGCCGGAGGAGGGTGAGGCCGAGATCAAGCGGGCCAACGAGCTTCTGGCGAAGGCCGAGGAGGCGTACAAGGCCGTGATCGACGCTGACGCCGACACGATTGACGGCGGTTTCGCGGTCGCCAAGCGGCTGGTGGAGACGCAGTTGCGTCTGGAGCACCTCGACGACGCGGCCAAGACGCTCGACAAGCTCGCGAAGATGTCGCCTCCCGAGGCGAAGATCACCGAAGACCTGCAGTACCTGCTGCTCCAGGCGACACTCGCCGAGCGGAAGGGCGATGCGCGGACGGCCCGGAAACTCTACGACACCGCGGTTGAGCGGTACCCCGGGGACGCGCGTCCGTTCACGGCCCGGGCCATGCTGAACGCGAAGGACGACGCGCTCTTCCCCGATGTCGTGGCCGATCTGACGCAGGTCACGCGGATGCTGCCCGCCAACACGCTGGCGTGGAACATGCTGTTCGCGCTGCACGAGAAGAAGGGGCTGCGGGAACAGGCGTTCCAGCTGCTGACCAAAGCGGTGGAGCAGAACCCCAACAACGACGACCTGAGCAGGTTGTTTGTCGAGCGTCTGGCCCAGTCGGGCCAGCGCGAGGCGGCGCTGGGGCACATCCTCAAGATGGTGGCGCGCGACAACAAGAAGGCCGATCCGGAGCTCATCCGAACCGCGGCGGCGTACAGCATGGCGCTGGAGAAGTGGCGTGAGGCGGTGGACATGTTCAAGCTGCTCCGGGCTCAGCCCGGGCTGGACAACACCGAGAACCGCTCGTACCACCTGCACGCGCTGCTGAAGCGCACCCAGCCGCTTCCCGAGAAGGGCGAGGTGGGCGAACTGCTGAGGCAGATCGAGAGCGACGCCGAACAGAAGAACACGCTCGCGGGCCTGATGCTCCGGGCCCGGGCCGAGGCGTACCTCGGTTCGACCGACGAGGGGATGAAGCTCGCGAGAGAGGGCTACAAGAAGGCCGAGACGTCGCGTCAGGTGTTCGGCTGGTACACAGACGCGGCGGACATGATCTGGCTGGCATTCAAGCCGACCAAGGGCACGCAGCTGTACCGCGATATGGCGGACGGCCGTCGTCTGGCCCAGAAGGAGGTATTCGACAAGTTCCGCACCGTGCGGACGCCGATGCCGCCAATCCTGATCATCATGGAGATCCCCTTCCGTCAGCAGGCGGGCGAGCCGCTGCAGAAGCTCCTCGATGAGGTGGTGAAGCTCGACCCGCTGATCAAGGACGACACCCCGGCGCGTGTCGAGATGTACCGTGCGCTCAACCAGTTGTACTACGCCACGGGGCAGTACGACAAATCCCTGGAGGCGAACCTCGAGGGCATCAAGATCTCGCCAAACGAGCCGGAATTCAACAACAACGCGGCGTACACGCTGTCGAAGCAGATGAAGAAGCCGCAGGAGGCTCTGCCGTACGCCGAGAAGGCGGTGCAGATCGCCCCGCAGAACTCGGCGGCGCTGGACACGCTTGGTCAGATCCAGCTGGAGCTCGGGAAGATCGACGAGGCGATCAAGACGCTGACGGATGCGACGGACTTCGCCAAGGGCATCGATGAGGTGATCGCCGCGAACATCCACCTGGGCATGGCCCGGATGGCCGCGAAGGTGCCCGACCTTCAGGCTGCAAGCAAGTGCTACGACCGTGCAGCGGAGGCGTTTGCCAAGCTGCCGGACATGATGAAGAAGCAGTTCGAGGTCGACCTCGAGACACTGAAGCAGCGGATTCGTTCCGGCGGCTGAGCCGGAGCAGCACGCGCTGCCGGGGCAACGACCAGTGCCCGGGTTCCTCGATGGGGCCTCTTGGCGTCGGGGCGGTGAGCGTGCGTTTCTTGCGCGGTCGGCCGGATCAGAGGCGGCAGCGTGTGTGTAAGCACGGTCGGACCTTCCGCACGGGCGGGTGGCTGACCGATCTACGAGGTGACTCTTTGTGTCCGTTCCCAGGGGCGGGCCGCGAATCGACGACAGACAGGACGACTACCTATGAC
>CAYZFW010000324.1:0-4123 GCA_964477615.1 uncultured Phycisphaeraceae bacterium
GGTGTTGGTCCTGCGGTGGTGCATGGGGAAGGGTATCGGCGGAGCGTGGTGTGCGGGGGGCAAAAGAGGGGAGTCTGCCTTCAGAATAAGAATCGCGCGAGCCATTCCCAGGTGACTCGGAACACCAGCAAGAGCGAGCCGAAAGGCAGAAACAGACCGAAGGAACGCTCGATCCGTGCGACGGGTGCATCCCGGCGGGCGTGCAGCAGAATTAAAGCGTGCACGAGCAACCATGTCCCAATCGCCAGCGCCAGCAGGTACGACACTCTCAAGATCGACCACCAGCCGTCAATGAGGCTCGACAGTGCGAATGGCCAGCTGCGCACAAAATCACGAACCAACCAAAACCACTCGGTGAAGTAGAACGCGAACAAACTCCATGTAGCAACGCTGATGGGACGCTTCCATCGCAGCAGCCACGGCTGTCTCCAAACTCCGATTACAATTCCTTGACCACACTCCGGGCACCTGTCCGACGCACACCCCTTCAGGCTGTACCCACACCCCGGGCACGCCACATCCCGCTCAGCAAGGTACGCCTTCAGCATCTCGGCGTCGGTGGGCATGGGTGATTTTAGACGCCGCGGGCTTGCCGGATTCCGTTTGCACTCCGCGGCGTGATGACCGATCATCCGCGCATGAACACGCTCACTTCGGGCGAGAAGATGTTGTTGGAGGCGGCGTACCAGCAGGCGCTCAAGGGTGGGCGTGCGGGGGGGATCCCCATCGGGTCGGCGCTGGGGCTGCCGGATGGGACGGTGCTGGCGGTGGGTCACAACCTGCGGGTGCAGACGGGGGACACGACGGCGCACGCCGAGGTGGTGTGCATCCGCAATGCGGGGCGGCGGCGTGACTGGTCGAAACTGGTGCTGGCGTCGACGCTCTCGCCGTGCATCATGTGTACGGGGACGGCGCTGCTGCACCGGATTCCGCGGATTGTGATCGGCGAGCACGAGACGTTCCTGGGCGGCGAGGACCTGATGGCGGCGCGGGGGGTTTCGACGGTGGTCGCGGGTGATGCGCGATGCGTGGCACTGATGCGGGAGTTCATCGCGCGGAGCCCGGACCTGTGGAACGAGGACATCGGAGAGTGAGGGACAACGCCGGGAAGATGGTGCTGGTGGTGTGCCCGCTGGAGATCGAGGCCTCGGCGGCGCGGGCGGCGCTGCGCCGGGCGGGGTTGCGGGAAGGCGTGCGCGTGGTGGTGTCGGGGCCGGGGATTGCCGCGGCGCGTGGGGCGGTTCGCATGGGGCTTGATGCGTGCGGCGGGCGGGCGTCGGGCGCGGTGCTGTTCGGGACGTGCGGTTCGCTCCATGTGGGGGCGGAGCGATTCGGGGCGGCACCGGAGATCGGCGTGGTGGTGGATGCGAGCGGGAAGCGGTGGGCGGCGGCGTCGCTTCACGGCGGGGGCGGTGGAGACACGGCGGGCGTGCTCGCGTGCGTGGAATCGCCGCTGGTTACACCGGCGGACAAGCGCGCGTGCCACGCGCGGACGGGGGCAGACTTTGTGGACTGCGAATCGGCCGGTTTCGCGGCGGCGTGCGAGGAGGCAGCGATTGCGTGGGGCGTCGTGCGCGGGGTGAGCGATGCCTGGGATGAGACGCTGCCTGCTGAAGTGGCCCGGTGGGTGAGCGAGCGGGGTGGGACGATGGTGGCTCGGGTGGCGTGGGATTGCGTGCGGTCGCCGTCGCTGGTGCCGCGGGTGATGAGGCTGGGACGGAGGAGCGGCGCGGCGCTGCGGGCGGCTGGGGATCGGCTTGTGACGGTGGTCGGCGGGGCGTTGGAGGCTCACGACGGCGGGGAAGGCCGCGGCGGCGAAGAATGACCGCACCGATGCACGAGACTCCACGCAACCCAACCACCGACGAGCGCTCAGCGAGCGCGGGACTGGTGGCGCGGTGGCCGGTGCCGGAATCGGCAACGTCGGTCGCGCTCATGGGCGGGTCGTTCGATCCAGTCCACCGAGGGCACGTGGAGCTCGGTCTGGCGGCGCGCGACGCGACCGGGTGCGAGTGGCTGGTGTTCATGCCCGCGGCGCGGAACCCGCTGAAGCCCGTTGGACCGATGCTTGATGACCGCACGCGGGTTGAGCTGCTCGCGCTGGCGTGCGCGGAGCGGGAGCGCGTGGGGGTGTCGACGCTGGAACTTGAGGAAGCGGGCGGCCAGGCGGCGACGCCGAGTTACACCGTCGACACGCTGCGGGCGCTGGCGGTCACGGCACCGGGGGTGCGGCTGCGGCTGGTGATCGGGGCGGACTCGGCGCGGTCGTTTCATCTTTGGCGCTCGGCGCGGGAGATCGTGGCGCTGGCGGAGCCGGCGGTGCTGCTGCGGTCACCCGATGAATCGGCGGATGGCCTGCTGGCAGCGATGGCGGAGCACTGGAGCGCGGACGAACTTGCGGCGTGGCGGCGGCGGATCGTGACCGCGCCGCTCATCCCGGTGAGCGCCACGCGGGTGCGGGAACTTCTCTCGGCGAGGGATTGGGGGAACCCTGAACTGGCTGCGGCGCTGCATCCGAGGGTGTTGGCGCGGCTGCGGGCGCGAGCGGAGCAGGTCTGATTGCCCAGCGCGATCGAGGCTTCACGGATCGGCCAGCGCACGGGGGGACTTGTTTGATCTCTCTGCCTCGGAGAGGATGGCTCCACTTCAATGCCGACGCCGCCGACGAACCCCCCCACTCTTTCGCCGGATGCGCCGTGCCCGGGCGGTGGTGACGCCGACCAGACTTCGCTGGTGCCGGCGGCGTCGGGTGCTGCTCCCAAGACGCCGGGGTCGGAGGCGTTCCTTGCGCCGGGGCCGGAAGCGCTGCCCGAGCGCGTGGGCGGGTACACGATCAAGCGGGTGATCGGCAAGGGCGGGATGGGTGTGGTGTACCTCGCGGCCCGCGAGGGAGACGGGTTCAGCCGGATCGTTGCGCTGAAGATCGTCAAGCGCGGGATGGACACGACCGAGGTGCTCCGCCGCTTCACGCTTGAGCGGCAACTGCTCAGCGGGCTGAGCCACCCGAACATCGCGGCGCTGATCGACGGCGGGAGCACCGGCGACGGCCTGCCGTACTTCGTGATGGAGTACGTCGAGGGCCAGCCCATCGATCGCTACTGCGATACGAACCGGCTGGGGATCACCGAGCGGCTGGCCCTGTTCCGCAAGGTGTGCGCGGCGGTCCACCATGCGCACCAGAACCTCATCGTGCACCGCGATCTGAAACCGGGGAACATCCTCGTCACGAAGGACGGCGAGCCCAAGCTGCTGGACTTCGGCATCGCGAAGGTGCTGAACGCGGCGGTCGCGCAGGTGGCGGAAGTCACCGGACCGGAACTGCGGCTGATGACCCCCGAGTATGCCAGCCCCGAGCAGGTGCGCGGCGATCCCATTACGACCGCGAGCGATGTCTACGCGCTGGGGGTACTGCTGTACGAGCTCATGACGGGGCGGCGGCCGTACCGCTTCCGCACGCGGATGCAGCACGAGATCGCGCGGGTGATCTGTGAGAGCGACCCGGAGCGTCCCAGCACGGTGGTCACGCGCATCGAGACGGTGCCGCAGCCCACGGGGGGCGCCGTGACGCTCACGCCCGATGAGGTTGCCCGCGACCGTGAGGAAGAGCCGACGCGGCTGCGCCGAAGGCTCGCTGGGGACATCGATGACATCGTGCTGATGGCGATGGAGAAGGCGCCATCAAAGCGGTATTCGTCGGCGGAATCGCTGGCGGCGGACCTGGCCCGGCACATGGACGGGCTGCCCGTCGAGGCTCGGTGCGCCGGCGGGGCGGCGTACCGCGTGGGGAAGTTCATCAGGCGTCACCGCGTGGGTGTGGTGTGCGCGGTGGCGGTGGGCACGGCGGTGCTGGCGGGCGGGGCGGTGGCCACGTGGCAGTGGCGGCGTGCCGAGTCGGCGCTGCTGGAGTCCGACCGGCGCTTCGGCGTGGTGCGTGATCTCGCCGCGACGTTCATGCGCGAATCCGACGGCAGCACGTACTTCCCCACGGTGGAGGAGCGCCGGGCGATGGTCGCTGCGACCGTGAAAGGACTGGAAGCGCTCGAGACCTCGAACCCTGACGCGGCGCTGCGGGGCGCGATCGCCGCGGCGTACCAGCGCCTGGGCGATGTCACCGGGGGGATGC
>CAYZFW010000325.1:0-4115 GCA_964477615.1 uncultured Phycisphaeraceae bacterium
CGGTCGACGGCTTCGGAGACTACATCCTGCTGACGAACTTCCGGTACTACGTGGACGAGTTCGCCCGGCGCTTCAACTGCGACGTGAGCGGCGAGAACCGGCCGATGCAGGCGGCGACCAACTCGGCGGGGCTCTCGATCATCAACTTCGGCATCGGCTCACCCAACGCCGCGACGATCATGGACCTGCTGTCGGCACCCAACCCCACGGGGGTGCGGGTCCGGGGCAAGTGCGGCGGGCTGAAGCACAGCACCGAGATCGGACACTTCATCCTGCCCATCGCGGCCATCCGCGGCGAAGGCACGAGCGACGATTACTTCCCGAAGCTGGTGCCGGCGCTGCCGAGCTTCAAGCTGCACAAGTTCGTGTCGGAGAAGATCGTGGCGCGGAAGATGGAGTACCGCACGGGCGTGGTCTACACCACCAACCGGCGGGTGTGGGAGCACGACAAGGACTTCCTCGAACACCTGCAGGAACTCACGTGCATTGCCATCGACATGGAGACCGCGACGATCTTCATCGTGGGGCACCACAACCAGATCGCCCGCGGGGCGCTGCTGCTCGTAAGCGACGTGCCGCTGACCCCCGAAGGGGTGAAGACGGAGCAGATGGACGCGCAGGTGACGAAGCGCTGGACCGACATCCATCTTGATCTCGGCATCGAGGCGATGACGGACATCGGCGGCAAGGGCGAGCACATCAAGCACTTCACGTATTGATGGTGACCGCGCGGGGTGCCGGCCGAAGAGTCATGCACGGCGGAACGTGCCGAGGTCGCGGTCTTTGATGACGCCGGGGAACTTCAGGGCGCGGCCGTGGGCGACGGCGTAGACACCGGGCGAAAGCAGGCTCGCCGCGAGCATCGATTCGGTGAGGTTCTGGAGCGCATCGGAGCGGTTCATCTCGTATGGCCGCATCGCGCCGGTGAGGACGACGGGGCGGTCGAGGTCGGTCAGTTCGCGGTGGAGCGTCTCGCCTGTGACGCAGAGGGTGTCGGTGCCGTGGAGGACGACGACGGCATCGGAGAGTCCTAGCGCGGCGCGAACGGCCTTGACGATGAGGCGACGGTCGTCGTCGGTCATCAGGAGGCTGTCCTTGTGCAGCAGGGCGCGGTGGTGGACCTCGGTGTCCATGAGTTTGAGGCGTCGGAGCATGCGCTCGACGACGCTGCGCCGGTTGGTGAGTTCGCCGGTGGCCTCGTCGTAGGTCTTCTCGATGGTACCGCCGGTGGTGATGAGTTCGATGTGGCGCATCCGGGGATTATTGTCCGCTCGGCGGGGGGACTCACCGCGGAGGCGCGGAGAGCGCGGAGAGATTCAAGAGCGAGAGGGGGCTGGGTCGGGTGTCGAGGTTCGGGGCTTGGAGCGAAGGCGAAAAGTGAAAAGTGAAAAGTGAAAATCGGAAATGGCCTCTCGCGCGGTCACTCCCCCACGCCGAGGCTCCGCCTCAGCACGCTTCAAGTTGCTCTGAATCTCTCCGCGTCCTCCGCGCCTCCGTGGTGAATCTCCGGCTCAGCACCCGAAATCGCCGAGCAGCACTGACAGGTCCAGCGTGTTGACAACGCCGTTGTTGTCGTAGTCGCCGTTGGTGCCGGGGGTGACGTTGTTGCCGAAGTTGCCGAGGAAGATGGTGAGGTCGAGGGTGTTGGTGTGCCCGTCGCCGTTGATATCGCCGGGGCATTCCGGGGGGGGAGGCGGGGGTGCCCAGGTCTGGATGCTGCCGGGGGAGGTGCCGGTGGAATCGACGATGGTGCCGTTCTGGTCGAGGTTCCCGTTTGCCCCGATGGTGAAGGAGCGGAGGCCGCGGACGCCGTCGTTGATGGTGTCGCGGTCGGTGACGAAGACCTGCTGTCCCTGCACGGCGAGTTCGCCGAGCGAGCCCTGGAATCCGACGTCGAAGTTGAAGCCGGTATCGACGAGCACGCCGGTGCCGGGGGCGACGGCGAGCACTCGGATGGTGGCGTCGGTGCCATGCGCGACGAGCGCGAAGGCGTTGTCGGAGGACACGACGACCTGCTTCGGCGATGACCCGGGCGAGGGGAAGGGCGCGCCGGGTGCGGTGGCGATGACGCCGGTGGTGGGGTTGAGGTCGAACGCGGTGACGACATTGCCGGAGATGCCGCCGCCGCCGTAGACGCGGGTGCCGTCGGGCGAGACACCGACGCCGAGGGAGTACTGGGAGAAGGACGCGACGCTGGGTGGGGATACGGCGCCGGTGGTCTGGTTCACGGGAAAAACGCGGACGGTTCGGTTGGTCGATTCCTGTGTGATGACGAAGCGGCGCGAGGGGTGGATCGCGAGGGTGGAAGTGAATCCGCCGGTGCCGGAGAAGCCCACGAGCGTGAGCGTCAGGGCGTTTTCATCGAAGCGGTAGATGAAGAGATTGCCCGCGCCGGTCTGCAGCACGGCGAGGAAGTTGTTGTCGAGCCACTCGGCATCGAGCGGCGCATCGGGCACGCTGAACAGCCCCGACCCGGGTCCCGCGGGGGGCGAGAGCGTGCCGTCGGCGTTCACGCGGAGCATCGTGACGCGCTCGAACCCGGTTGCCTCGGTGGTGTGGAATGCGGCGAGATACTTGCCGTCGGGACGCAGCGCGATCGAACCCACATTGGACCCCGGCTCGGGCGTCTGGGTGTTGGGCCGCGAACCGGTGATGTACTTGGCCACCAGCGAGACGCTGTTGTCGGTGTTGACGCGGTAGGTGGAGACGGAACCCTCGAGGTTGCCGTTGTTGCCGACGAAGACGGCGCGGAAGGCGGGCTGGGCGTGGGCGGCTGCGCTGAGTGCGAGCGTGCCGGTGGTCGCGAGGGTGAACAGACGTGGGCGCATGAGTCTCCTCCAAAGTCACGCTGGTGGGCGATGGACGGCGTAACCACTTCGATTGTACGGAGTTTCCCGGAGAATCAACCCCCATAGACGGCGGGAATCCAACACAATCAGCCGGGTCGGGCGTCCGTCGAGATCGAATAATCTGTGCCCATGCTGCGAGGGATTGCGAGGTTGCGGTGGTTGTGGGTGGTGATGACCTTGCCGCCGGTGCTGCTTTGGGCGCGGGCGTTCCCGTATGCGGGGGTGCCGCTGGTGATCTCGCACGCGGCGCTGGTGCTGCTGCACGGGGCGCTGCACGACCGTGCGGCGTACGCGACGCGCGATGAGCCGCGTCTCACCTTGCTTGGGCCGCGGCTGGTCCTGGTGCCGCCGTTTCTTGTGCCGCAGATCACCGTGCTGGTGCTGGTGACGATCGGGATGATCGCGGCGGCTTCGGTGGTGGACCCCCTGGTGGGCGGTGTGATCGGTGCGGGTCTGGCAATGGTGCTCATCGGGCACCGGTTGAAAAAGGCGTTGGGCTCGTGGCGGTCGCGGCTTTCGGAGGTGTGGCTGCCGGGTGTGGCGTTGGTGGTGCCCGTGATCGCGCTGTCGTGGATCGCGGGGAGGAATCAGGCCGCGGCGATGGCGGCGCGGAGCGAGCCCGGGGTCGCGGTGGCGCTGCCCGAGGTGATCTCCCGCGCCACAGAGACAGCAACGGTGCTCTGGGCGCTGGTGTGCGGCGTGTTCATCCTGGCGTGCCAGACGCGCGACGAGCCGCACGACCGATGCGACAAACTGCTCACCACGCCGACGGTGTTCGGCGAGCGCGGGGCGCAGGCGGTGCTGGCGTGCTGGGCGGGGGCCACACTGCTGCTGGGCGCGTACGGCAACGGTCACCGGTTGTGGACGTGGCCGGTGCTGGGCTCACTGGGTGTCGGTGCGATGCTGATGGCGTGGTGGTGCGGCGCGGGGAAGGTGGGACGCGCGGTCGTGGCGTGGGCGGTGTGCGCGGCGGTGGCGGGCGTGTGCCTGGTGGGGCGGGTGACGGTGTGAGGTCACTTTGCTGAAAACTCGGCCTCGATCTCGCGGCACAGTTTCCACACCGATTGGATGTCCGTGTCGCGGACCCAACACTTCAAGAAGAGCGGCTGGATTCCTGCTGGCTTGTAGTCCACCCACTCCGGGTTGCCGTGCATCTCGATGATCTCCGGGTAGTCCTTCGACCGCTGAATCCAGAACTTCGTTGATTCACGAGTCCTCGGAACGCTTGGAAGCACAATCTCGACAAGTTGGAGTTCACCCATGGCC